>NZ_JBHFOM010000030.1:0-52415 GCF_053543955.1 Colwellia sp. E150_009 | reverse complement strand
TTAACCTGAACTCGGTTTAAGAGATAGCTAACAAATTGAAATATCGATAAAATTTTTTATAATATATCTCTAGCTTGATAGTTTTTCTTAATTCAAGGCAAATTTCGCGTCAATAGCTGGTCTATTGCAAGTAAATTTAACGCAGAAGTAAGGAAAAATAGCTGCTAGAGAAGCATTTGTTAAGCCGAGCTCAGGTTACTTAGCTTCTAGCGCTTGCTCAGCTAATGCTAGTTTTTCTCGCTCTGCTTTAGAAATGTAACGAGGCTTGTTACTTGTATGTAATTTAGCGTTCGCTTTTTTTTGTTTCTTTTTTAAAGTGTCGTTAATTTTCTTTTTACGGTTCATTATTTATTCTTTAAGTGGGTAGCTGTTAATTAGGTCAAGTAAATTAAACCCTGTTGATTAAATGGCTGTAAAGCAAGTTTGCTGCTATTATGCGCTCATTCACTTTCCCTTGAAAGTTTTTACTTTAATTAAAACCTAACGGTAAGTATTACATCTAACTTGAACACTACAGAGGCACTATCTTGAGCGTAACAACTAATAATGGCAAATCTCCATTAGCTTTTTCTTCATTAAACTTACATAAAGATTTGTTGAAAAACTTAACATCGCTTGGCTATCAAGAAATGACCCCAATTCAAGCGCAAAGCTTACCAGAAATGCTGGTAGGAAAAGACGTCATTGCACAAGCCAAAACTGGCTCAGGAAAAACCGCCGCTTTTGGCTTAGCACTGTTAGAAAAATTGCAAGTAAAGCGCTTTAGAATTCAGTCAATGGTGCTATGTCCAACGCGTGAATTAGCTGATCAAGTGGCAACAGAAATTCGTAAATTGGCTCGTGCGGTACATAACATTAAAGTGCTAGCGCTTTGTGGCGGCACACCATTTGGCCCACAAATTGGCTCATTAGAGCATGGTGCTCATATTATTGTGGGTACTCCCGGCAGAATTGAAGAACATGTAATTAAAGGCACATTGAAATTAGACGACTTAAACTTACTGGTACTTGATGAAGCAGACCGTATGTTAGAAATGGGTTTTGAGGCTGCATTAGACAACATTATTGAGCGCACACCACTTGACCGCCAAACACTATTATTTAGCGCTACTTTTCCAAAGCAAATACAAGCGATCAGTGAAAGCATCATGACAGACCCAGTGATGGTGCAAGTCAGTGCAAGTGAAGATCAGTCTAATATCAGCCAACAGTTTTATGCCATTGAAAATGAAATAGAAAGATTTGAAGCACTCCGTTTACTCTTGTTAACAAACCCTGTTGAATCAACAGTGATATTTTGTAACACTAAAAAAGAAACCCAAGCCGTATGCAATAATTTGCATGATGACGGTTTTAGCGTATTAGCCCTTCATGGTGATTTAGAGCAGAGAGACAGAGATCAAACCCTATTACGTTTTGCCAATAAAAGCGCAGCTATTCTTGTTGCAACAGACGTTGCTGCCCGTGGGTTAGATATTGACTCTTTAGACTTAGTAGTGAACTACCATATTGCCCACGACAGTGAGGTGCATATTCATCGTATTGGTCGTACTGGGCGTGCAGGAGCGCAAGGAAAAGCCATTTCTTTATTTAGTGATAAAGAACGCTACAAAGTAGGGTTAATTGAAGATACGCTTGACCAAGTTATTAAGCCTCAATTATTACCTTCAACAGAGGTGTTGAATAATGCTAGAACACAAGCCAAAATGTCGACTATTCAAATTGATGGCGGCAAAAAGCAGAAAGTTAGACCAGGTGATATTTTGGGAGCATTAACATCAAAAAGTACTGACCCTAAAAATGGCGGAGCTGAGGTGCAAGGAAAAGAGGTAGGCAAAATTAATGTGCTAGACAATAAATCGTATGTTGCTGTAAATAAAAAAGTATTAAAAGCCGCATTAAAAAAATTATCAACAGGTAAAATGAAAGGGCGTACATATAAAGTACGTCACCTAACTGTTTAAGTACATACCAAGACAAGTAATGAGACAAATAGTCGAATAATAAGTTATATATTTTGCGCAAACATTACCAACAACTACTAAAACAAAAAGTGCTTTGTGAAGACAAAGCACAATCTATTGCTGTTGACGAACTAGACAAGCTAGCAACGCAGTTAATTGCCACACAAAATAATGCTCAAACCCCATCCGCTAATGTGTTCACTCAATATCTATCACAAAAAGTGCAGGACAAAAGCAACTCGATACTTAAAGGTTTATATTTTTATGGCAGAGTAGGGCGCGGCAAAACCATGTTGATGGACTTATTTTATCAAAATATTCCAATAAAACAGAAAAAACGAATACACTTTCATCGCTTTATGGAAAGCGTGCACCAACAGTTAAACGAACTGTCTATGCAACGGTCGTCTATGCAACAGTCAGCACAAGGGGAACGCCTGAATAACAATCCATTAACTCACATAGCGAGTACGTGGGCGGCTAACCTTAAATTGTTATGTTTCGATGAGTTTTTTGTTAATGATATTGGTGATGCAATGCTGCTTGCAGGCTTGTTTGAAACCTTATTTTCGCAAGGCGTAATTTTAGTTTTTACTTCTAACTGCCAACCTGAACAGCTTTACCGTAATGGTTTGCAACGTGAACGATTTGTACCAACCATCGCCTTGATAAATCACTATTGCCAAGTAATTTCGGTTGACGGTGATACAGACCATCGGTTAACAAATATTGCTGACCAAGCCTATAAAAACTATTATTTTACTCAACAAAATGGTGAAAAATTATTAACTGATCGATTTCAAGCCTTACGCGAAAGCGCCACACCGCATTTAGTTGAAGAAAAATCAAACTGTATTGTGGTGAATAATAGAGAACTGAGTTATTTAGCAAAAACCCCTAGGCATATTTGGTTTGATTTTTATGCACTGTGTTCTGGGCCAAGAAGCCAACGCGACTATATCCACATTGCAGATAAGTTTGACACCGTACTGATAAGCAATGTGCCGCAGTTTTCTGGAAATTTGATACCCGCTGTGTTTTCAGGCATTGAAGATGGCTACCAACGCAGCGGTGTTTTAATGGGCGAATTACGACATTTAGACGATGAAGCGCGTCGTTTTATTGCCTTGGTTGATGAATTTTATGATAGAAAAATACAATTGATTATCAGCGCAGATGTTGATATTACGCAACTGTACCAAGGAAAACAGTTAAGTTTTGAATTTCAGCGCTGTCAGTCTCGATTGTTCGAGATGCAAAGTTTTTAATGCATGCTCACCAATAATTGGTTTTTTACACTAAATAGTAGGTTTTTGATAAGCAATAGTTGTTGAGCGTTTAGTATCCTATTGATAAATAAGGTATTAAAAGTGGCATTGTATTTGTAGTAGCTTATTCAATTAACATTTTCAGCAAACATTTATAAAAGGTTGCCACCATGAAACATAAAGCTAAATTAACATTACTTCCCAATACGCTAATAGCGGCATCTTTGTTCTCGCTATTTTCAACTACAGTGGTATATGCCAACAACACGTGTGATGTTGACCTAAAAGCAGGTATGACGGTTGATGAATCAAAATTAGTATTCTTTGAATCTAAAAATAAGCAAAACACGCTTTATAGCATCGACAATAACGATAAGTTAACAGTACGTGGTAAAACTATTACGTTAAACTCAACTCAGCAAGCGTTAGTAAAGCAATATACGAGTCGAATTCGCACTACAATACCACAAGCAAGGCAAGTAGCTATTGAAGGTGTTGATATCGCAATAGAGGGCGTTAACCTAGCTTTTAATGAATTATTAGGTGAAGGCAATGATGCAAGTGTTGGTTTAACTGAAGAATTATCGGCAATAAAGAGTGAATTAGCAGAAAAATTCACCATAAAACACGGTTTTACTCTAGGAGAAAATGGCTTAGAAGATAAAGAGCTACTGGGCGATGATTTTGAACAACGTATTCAAACAGCGGTAGAAAAAGCCGTGGTAAATTCAATGGGTATGTTAATGATGTCATTAGGACAACAAATGTTTTCAGGTGGTGACACCCAGGATTTTGAAACCCGTATGGAAAACTTTGGTGAAAATGTTGAACGTGAAATGGAATTAAGAACTAAAAAAATAGAAGAAAAAGCTAACAGTTTATGTGCTGCTGTAGTTGACATTGACCAACTTGAAGAACAGTTAAAATCGAGCGTTTCCCCTTTAGCTGATATTAATGTTATAACGGTTAAGCAATTTAGCGAAAGTAATTTACATAATAAAAAATTAATGTAATTAACCTGATGTGATGGTTAATTAGCATGACATAAGCGATAAAGGCTCAGTAATGTTATCATTAACGAGCCTTTTTATTTTCCTACTTTTACTCGGTCAAACATGCACGCTGTTCACCAATTACATCAATTTAGAAAAAGCCTTAGTACAACAACCTATAAAGCGAGAGGCCAACGTGTAAAACGTTGTGACTTATGTCGTTTAGCTAAACAATATTGTATTTGCGCTATTGCACCTCAACATAATACGGTAAAAACTAATGCAGGTTTTCTTCTGTTAATGTATGACACTGAAGTATTAAAACCCAGTAATACAGGTAAATTAATAGCAGATCTAATTCCCGACACTTTTGCCTTTTTATGGTCTAGAACAACCAAAAATGAAGAATTACTCACATTACTGAATGATGAAAAATGGCAGCCATTTGTTGTATTTCCGCAAGAATATGCAGACAACCAACGGCAAGTTTTTACCCAAGAGGTAGTTTGTACTCAGGGCAAAAGGCCGTTATTTATTATGCTTGATGGTAGCTGGCGTGAAGCAAAAAAAATGTTTCGTAAAAGTCCTTATCTAGATAAATTTCCTCTTGTTTCTTTTGATCCTAAAAAGTCATTGCACAGCAAAGAATTGATGAATTATGAACGCTGTTCGCCTGTGGGGCAAGACTCACGTTATACCGTTAGAAAAACCGCGTTAGAACATCAGTTTTCTACGGCTGAAGTTGCAGCAAGAGTGCTTGAAATGTCGGGAGAACAGAGTAATGGTCATTTACTCGATTTATGGTTTGACGTTTTTAATTACCAATACCAAAAAAGTGTTTGCCAGCGCAATAAAGGTAATGAAAATGCGGTTGAAAATTATGAAAGATTTTTAAGAGAAAAAGGGTTTTAATTTGGCGTTATGAATTGCTTTGTATAACTCAATCTAGGTTAGAATTTACTCTGACACAGCGCAATAAATTACGCCCTACAAAGGTAGGTTAGAATTTATTCTGACACAGCGCAATAAATTACGCCCTACATTTTTGTATGAACCAATGTAGGTTAGAATTTATTCTGACACAGCGCAATAAATTACGCTCTACATTTTTGTATGAACCAATGTAGGTTAGAATTTATTCTGACACAGCGCAATAAATTACGCCCTACATTTTTGTATGAACCAATGTAGGTTAGAATTTATTCTGACATGGCGCAATGAATTACGCCCTACATTTTTGTATGAACCAATGTAGGTTAGAATTTATTCTGACATGGCGCAATGAATTACGCCCTACAAAGGTAGGTTAGAATTTATTCTGACACAGCGCAATAAATTACGCCCTACATTGGTTGATCTTATAAATTATGCCTTAATTCACACTATTTCATACTAATCGTTGTATGAATATCTGTACCGTCTTGGTGATCAGGTTCAAACCAACGTGCAGTCACTGATTTAGTATAAGTCCAAAAACTAATTACTTGCTTACCGTTAGGCCCTAAATCACCTAATTTAGAACCACGAGAGCCAGTGAAACTAAAGAACGCAACAGGTACAGGAATAGGTACATTAATACCTACTTGCCCTACATCAATATCATTCTCAAATTTTCTAGCGTTCCAACCAGAAGAGGTAAATAATGAGGTACCATTACCATTAGGATTAGCATTAATTATGTCAATTGCTTCATCCAGCGTTTCTGCTTCAAGCACACATAAAGCAGGGCCAAAAATTTCTTGCGTATAAATATCCATATCAGTCGTTACATCAGTAAACAAAGTAGGACCAACAAAATTACCGTTTGGATATCCATCTACTTGGCAATCTCTACCATCAACCAACAAGGTTGCACCTTGTTTAACGCCAGAGTCTAACAAACTAATAATACGCGCTTTAGCTTGAGGAGATACCACTGGGCCTAAATCAGCATCGCGCTGCGTACCAGGGCCAACTTTCATTTGTTTGGCACGCTCTACAATTTCAGGTAACCAGTTACGGCTTTCACCTACTAAAATAGTGACAGGGTTTGCCATACAACGCTGTCCTGCAGCACCAAAAGCAGAACCCAGTAAATCATTTATAGCACGGTCTTTATTAGCATCAGGCATAATAACCATATGGTTTTTAGCACCCATCATAGACTGTGCGCGTTTACCAAACTTGCTTGCATGGTTATATACATGCGTACCAACGTTTGTTGAACCAATAAAAGAAACCGCTTTAACTTCATCTGCTTCTATTAACTGATTAACCACATCAGGGCCACCGTGCACAACGTTCAATACGCCAGCAGGAATACCCGCTTTAAGCGCTAGCTCAACCAGTAAAATAGTTGACGAAGGATCTTGCTCTGATGGTTTTAAAACAAAAGTATTACCACAAGCAATGGCAGGCGGAAACATAAAAGACGGTAACATTAACGGAAAGTTAAAAGCGGTAATACCAACACCCACACCAAGTGGTTTATTCAACGTATAAGTATCTACACCTGTTGCCGCATTGTTTGCCATTTCACCTAATTGTAAACGTGTAATTGAACAAGCATTTTCAATGGCTTCTAAAGAACGTCCCACTTCGCCTTCTGCATCGGGAAGTGTTTTACCGTGCTCTAAAGTAACTAATTCAGCTAACTCTTGGGTATGCTCTCTAACGAGTTGTTGAAAGTTAAGCATAATACGCATACGGTTTGTTAAAGAAACCTTAGACCACGTTTTAAACGCTTCTGCAGCACTAGCAACAGCAGACGCCACCTCTTCTTTTGTTGCCATAGGCACACGCGCTACAACTTCTTGTGTTGCAGGGTTTAAAACATCCAACCAAGTATCGGTAGTTGAGCGAATTTTTTCACCATTGATGATTAATGGAATTTCTTTAACAGACATGACAGACCCTTTGTATAAGTAATATATTTAATTTATAAAGTTAAGACTAAAATAGTCCTTTAGTTTTGATTGAGCAATACGCATAAATGCAACGCACATTGCATTTATGCAAAATTAATAATGTGTGCTATGCTAAAGCCATGAACTGGGATGATATTAAATTATTTTTAGAAGTGGCGCGTAGCGAGCGTTTATCTATTGCTGCAAAACGCTTAATGATAGATGCTTCAACACTATCTCGTCGTTTACATAAACTAGAAGAAAGTTTAGCAACTAAGCTTTTTGAGCGCACCATCGATGGTCATGTTCTCACGCATGATGGTACAAAATTGTTACAATTTGCACGACGAATGGAACTTGACGCAGGGCAAGCATTTGATGAAATTAAAGAGCATAAATATTTAAATAGTGGCCGAGTACGAATTGGCGTAACTGAAGCTTTTGGTAGTTTTTTTATTGCACCGCATTTAACTGATCTCAAACAAAACTACCCAAATATTCAAATAGAGCTAGTGCATTTTGCTCGTGACGTAAAAATAAGTCGCAATGAGGCTGATATTGCTATAGCGGTTGAAAAACCAAAAAACACCTCAACTATTATTGCTAAATTGTGCGACTACCAATTGCAATTATATGGGCATGCAAATTATCTTCAACAAATAAAAAATGAAGTAAATATTAGAGACTTGTCAAAGTATCAGTGGGTTAGTTATGTAGACAATTTACTATTTACTGAGCAACTATCTTATTTAAAAGAATTAAATGCCGATATTAAACCCAGTTTTCAAAGTACAAGTATTACTAGCCAATTTAGCGCCATAAAAAGTGGCTTAGGTATTGGAATTTTACCTTGCTTTTTGGCCGAGCAAGATGCTAGCTTAGTAAAGCTTTGTAAGAATGAAATCAAACTGGTGCGTAGCTTTTATTTAGTAACGCACCCTGAAAGCAAACGTATATCTCAAGTAGAAACCGTTTGGCAATATTTAAAGGTATTAGCATCTCAGAAAAAACAACTGCTTATGCCCAAATGATGAATTATTAGTGAAAAATAAATTAGCACAGGTGAATATGAACAACTTAAATCAACCATTAAATGACACAGAAAACAAAACGGTAAATAAAGCCATATGGCCTCTTGTTATTGTTATTATTTTATTGGTAATTGCTATAGTTGTTGCATGGCAATTTACTGGCGAAAAGGCCAAGCCTGTGGTTATTAACGAACCTAAGACAGTAGAGGTGATTGAACCAGAGCCTGAAAAAGTGGTTGAAGTTTCAGAACCTGAAATTGAAGAAGCGCCAATAGCAGAAATTATTGAGGAAGAAGTGCTTCCACCAAAAGAGCCATTACCCACATTAGATGAAAGCGATGCTTGGTTAAAAATAAAACTTCCTGAACTTACTTGGCGAAAAGAGTTACTCGCTCTGATTATTGACGATGACATGATCCGCCGTTTTGTTGTGTTCACCGATAACTTTTCTCAGGGAACAGTTGCCTACGAACATAGCCCATTTGTTCTCCCCAGTATTAAGTTTACACCTCAAAAAGGAGATACAACACAGGCAGAAACACAAAAGGTTTTACAGTGGAACGAAGAGTCGAGCAAACGTTTCAGCTTGTATATAGACCTACTGCGCTCCATGGACAGCGACAGCTTAGTTCAATGGTATTTAGAGGTAAAACCATTGATTGACGAAGCTTATAGTGAGCTAGGTTACGATGATGATTTTACTAACACATTACAAAGTGCCATTACGCGGGTTTTAGATATGGAACTGCCAAAATCGTCAATGGAACTTGTACAACCCAGTGTTATGTATAAATTTGCTAACCCTCAGCTTGAAGCGTTGCCTGATTCAGACAAGTTATTATTGCGTTTAGGCAAAGATAATTTATTAGTAATAAAGTCTATTTTATTAGAGCTACATGAAAAATTAGCCAAACAAAAAAATGGGATTAATTAACTAAATAAAAACGGGCAATAAATTACCCCCTACACCTTATCGTTGTGTGTGAAAGCAAATGTAGGTTGGACTTCAGTCGGGCAATAAATTACCCCCCTACATTGGGGTGAGAGTCAATGTAGGTTGGACTTCAGTCCGACAAAAAATACCCCCTACACCTTACCGTTGTGTGTGAAAGTAAAATGTAGGTTGGACTTCAGTCCGACAAAAATTCCCCCTACACCCTACCGTTGTGTGTGAGAGCAAAATGTAGGTTGGACTTCAGTCCGACAAAAATCCCCTCTACACCCTATCGTTGTGTGTGAAAGCAAAATGTAGGTTGGACTTCAGTCCGACAAAAATTCCCCCTACACCCTACCGTTGGGGGTGAAAGCAAATGTAGCTTGGACTTCAGTCCGACAAAAAATCCCCTCTACACCTTACCGTTGGGGGTGAAAGCAAAATGTAGGTTAGACTTCAGTCCGACAAAAAAGGCTTTAAAATATTTTGCTTTTTGTATGAAAAATACCCATACAGTAGAGCGCTTGTGTAAAATTGCCAACTAGTACTTGCATACCTAGCGTTGATTAGCGATAATTCGCGCCAATTGAGCAGCAAACATATTGCCTCGTTGTTCAATTCATTATGGTGACCCTTTTGGTCCCCTCGCAATGATACTCTGTGAACTCGGCCAGGTCCGGAAGGAAGCAACCGCAGCAGACGACTCATGTGCCGAGGTGTGGCTATCAGGGTTGCCACCCAATCTTTATTATCTTAAACCAAACCACCATTTGCTCTTAATGTTTGCCCATTGATCCATCCACCTTCTTTGCTGGTAAGAAAAGCAACCGTATTGGCAATATCTCCTGGTTCAGCTAAACGTTCTAATGGGCTCATTTTAGCTAATTGTTCAATTTGCTCGTTTGATTTTCCTACAAAAAATAAATCAGTTGCGGTTGGACCCGGTGCAACCGCATTAACTGTAATAGACCGACCACGTAATTCTTTTGCAAAAATAGCTGTCATTGCCTCAACTGCCGCTTTTGTTGCAGCATAAATGGCATAGGTTGGTAAGTTAATACCAAGTACGGAAGTAGAAAAATTAACAATACGCCCACCTTCTTTTAACCGATTAGAGGCTTCTCGTAAGGTATTAAATGTACCTTGAAAGTTAACAGCAACTGTTTTTTCAAAGGTGTTGTCGCTGCATTGCGCTATTGACGACAAAAGCATGATACCTGCAGAATTAACCAATACATCAGGTGAACCAAAGGTAGACTCTGTTAGATCAAAAAGCCTCGTAACATCAAGCGCTTTTGACACATCTGCTTTAATCGCTACTGCTTTTCCTCCTGCCTGTTTAATTTGTTCCACCACATTTAATGCAGCTTTGTCATTATTAGAAAAATTAACTACCACTGAAAAACCATCGGTAGCTAAACGCATTGCAACGGCTGCGCCAATTCCTCTAGAAGCGCCAGTTACAATTGCAATAGGTTGAATAGTTAACATAATGTATTTCATGATTTGATAATGATAAATAATATCTTATACCTACAGCGTTTATTTGTTACTACACAAGCCTTTACAATTATTGCCTAATTCTATAGTTATATAAATTTAACTTACAACTAGCTTCTAGATTAATGTACATTAACACCCATATTTTATAAGGGGTCTATTGATGAATAATAACAAATCTTATAATGAACTAGCCCAATTAATTAACAAATACTCTCAATGTGATGGCATACATACAACTAAGATAGAAGGGTTACACTGCTATAAAATGTCAGCACCCAATAATAGGTTACCTGTGGTATATAAACCCTCTATTTATGTGGTTGCCCAAGGGAATAAACAGGTATTACTCAACCAAGAAGTATTTCAATATACTCAGGGCAACTACTTGGCCGTATCTGTTGATCTACCCTTAATAGGTGAGGTAACCAAAGCAAGCATAAGTAAACCTTACTTATGCGCACAAATTGATATTGACATGCAAATAATGACCGAACTCGCCCTAAAACTACAAGCAAAAGATGAATTACCCTATAAAACTGAAAAAGGTATTTTTGTAGGAAGTATTAATGAAAGGCTAATTAATTGTATTATGCGTTTAGTGCAGTTATTAGACACCCCCAAAGATATTCCTTATTTGTCATCTATTATTAAACAAGAAATACATTATCACCTGCTTAGTGGCCCCCATGGTTCATCAATTATTCAAACATACTTGCACGGTAGCAATATGCATCGCATAGCAAAAATAATTGACATAATGAAGTCAGATATTGCTAAACCAATTAGCGTAGAAGCACTAGCAACAATAATTAACATGAGTACATCAAATTTTTATAATCAATTTAAAAAAGCAACAGGCTTTAGTCCATTGCAATACTTAAAGCGTTTACGGTTAACCCAAGCACGACAAATAATGTTGTTTAATAATACCGATGCCACAAACACTGCGTATTTAGTTGGCTACGAGAGTCCATCACAATTTAGTCGTGAATATGCACGACTATTTGGCTTACCACCACAAAAAGAAATAAAAGAATTTAGAAAATTAATCACTAGCTAATTATAACCAAAACATCAAATAACATAACGCTTAACAAGGACGTTTAACAAAAATATAATCCAATTGGTATTCTATGCTATATGCGTTAGAGTTATACCCGTATAGTTACGTTTGTGATCTTGTTGTGCGTAGGAAAAATAAATCAGGGCAAGGCGCTTGATTGAGTAAGAACAGGCTATTAAGGGTTGTTCGTAAAGCGTACCTACATATAAACCAGCACAAATGGGCAATAGTTTACTGAATTTGCTATGATTGCTATTCAACACAAAATAAAGGATTATTTATGAATATTCAACACCACGGCGCGGTGAACGGCGTAACAGGTTCATGCCATCAATTACACCTTAGCGATAACTACTCCATTTTAATTGACTGTGGGCTGTTTCAAGGCGCAGAGCAAGGCAAAGAAAACGATGTTGCCAACAATGAAGACAATTTATCTATTAATTTTGACATTAGCACGGTACAAGCCTTAATTGTAACACATTGCCATATTGACCATGTTGGGCGCATTCCTTACTTACTTGCCGCAGGATTTAGAGGGGCAATTTACGCCACAGAAGCTACCGCAGCTTTATTACCTTTAGTTATTGAAGATGCGTTAAAGGTAGGAGTAACCCGAAATAAATCCATTATAGATGCCTGTTTAAAATTATTGAAAAGGCAAATAGTGTTTTTACCTTATAAGCAGTGGCATAAAATAAATTTAGAAAATAGCGGCATAGAAACCAAAATAAAATTTCAAATAGCAGGGCACATTCTTGGCTCTGCTTATGTTGAAATAGAGTTAAATACGCCAGAAAGTCAAAACCGTAAACATCGAATTGTTTTCTCAGGTGATCTAGGTGCCCCTTATGCACCGCTTTTACCTGCACCTAAAAGCCCATACCGTGCCGACACCTTAATAATAGAGTCAACCTATGGCGATAAAAATCATCAACACCGTAAAAACCGTACAAAACAATTACAATCCATTATTTAAAAGGCAGTTGCCGACAATGGCGTTGTGCTCATTCCCGCGTTTAGTATTGGCAGAACACAAGAGCTATTATATGAGCTTGAAAAAATAATTCACCAACAACAAAAATACCTACATAAACAGGCGCACAACAAAGCCAGCATGTGGCAAAATATCGACATTATTGTTGACTCACCCATGGCTGCAAAATTTACAGAACAATACAAGCACTTTAAAACCCTATGGGACAACGAAGCAAAACGCGTGTTAAGCGCAGGGCGGCACCCATTAAATTTTGAGCCGCTTTATACAGTTAATAGTCACCAAGAACACCTAAACACAATAGAGTATTTAGCTAAAGCAAGGCATTTTTCAAACCCCAAACCAGCCATAGTGATAGCGGCCAGTGGTATGTGCAGCGGTGGTAGAATAGTAAATTATTTAAAACAGTTTTTAAGTGACAGCACTGCAGACGTATTATTTGTGGGGTATCAAGCACAAGGAACGTTAGGGCGAGATATTCAACATTACGGAGCGCCATCAACCGTATCAGGTAAACAGGGCTATGTTTTTATTGACGGTAAAAAGGTAGAGATAAAAGCAAATATTCACAGCATTAGCGGTTACTCAGCCCATGCAGACCAAAACGGACTCATCAATTTTGTAAAACGTATGCGCCATAAACCATCGCACATAAAAATAGTGCATGGCGATAATGATGCTAAACAAGCATTAGCTGAAAAGTATCAACAATTATTACCTAACGCTAAAATAGAAATTCCATAAAAAATCTTCACCTAACTAGTCTCACTAATAACTTATGGTTATTTGTTTTCATAAAATTACCTACTTTAAATCTGCAATAAAACTGTAATAAAGTGAAATCTCTAGTATAATCGGCGGCGCTGTATATATGGGTAGTATATTGTAATTAAAACTACAAAGATTGAATCAGCATTGAAACACTAAAATCTAACATTTTGTTTGCCTGAATACTTGGCTAAATGTTCACTTAGATACTTGATTACAATTTGATACAAGTTCGATTACAAATGGCAACAAGCTTGTGTTGGATCATAACCACTTATGTTGAGTAGAATAAAATAAAACAGAAACAGCTCATAACGACTAAATATAAGCATAGGGATGCAGTTTATCCCAAAAGTAATAATTAGTATTTAAGTTTGTACGAGCAATAACAGTTAACAGGAACGTTACGGACCTTAACATGTATATATTTGCTATTGCATTTACCACTTTTTTCATTGCCTTCTTAACAATAAAATTTTTTAAACCCGTCGCGGTTGAAATGGGCTTAGTTGACAAGCCCAACGAAAGAAAACAACACTCAGGCCATATTCCACTTATTGGTGGTATTTCAATATTTATGGCGGTGCTTGCCGCTAGCTTGCTTTGGTTGCCAGACACCCTTGAATTACGCATGTATTTAATTGCCTCATCTATGATGGTATTTATTGGCGCATTAGACGACAGGTTCGATTTACGCGTACGTATACGTATTGTTGGGCAAATTATTGTTGCCAGTTTAATGATATACGGTGTGGGTGGTTATGTTTCTAATTTAGGTAATTTATTTAACTTGGGTAACGTAACCTTGGGGTCAATGGGTATACTATTTACCTACGTAGCTATTATAGTGGTGATTAATGCATATAACATGATGGACGGTATAGACGGCCTAATTGGCAGCCTTAGTATTAACACCTTTACCGCCATTGCTATTTTATTTATTATGAGCGGGCAAACAGCTTATTTAAGTTACCCACTTATTATAGCAACGGCCATAATGCCGTATTTAATGTTTAACTTAGGTGTGTTTGATAAATTCTTTGGTGAAGAAACCAAAAAAATATTTATGGGTGACGCAGGCAGCATGTTTGTGGGGTTAAGCGTTATTTGGTTATTAACCATGGGAACACAAGGCGAACAAGCCTCGTTTAGGCCAGTAACCGCACTATGGATATGTGCTATCCCCTTAATGGATATGCTAGCCGTTGTTTTCAGGCGCTATAAAAAAGGTAAGTCACCTTTTAAGCCTGACAGAGACCACCTACACCATATACTACAACGTACTGGTTTAAGCTCAAAGCAAACACTAGTGCTTATTTCCACCATCGCTGTAGTATTTTCAGGGATAGGCCTGTTAGGAGAATATTTTGCTATTGCTGAATCAATTATGTTAATAAGCTTTATAACACTATTTATGCTTTATAATTTAATTATTAAGGCAATAACAAAATAATATTACAATTTTTAACTGAATTTTGTATAACCGCTTGCAATACCGCTGTATTCATAGAAATACGGCAAGATTAGTAGAAAATGAACGTTAATTTTTTTAATCAAGGGCATTACTATGCCTTGATTTGAACTTGATATAAGTTGAAAGGTTAATTTTTAAACGTTTTGCTCAGGTATATGTAAGAAATAATTAACTTTTATGTTGATTAATAAAAAATATAACGTTAATATCTTTTTGAAACAATTTGGTTGCAGGTGATGTTTTGTTTTACGTTGTATGGTTATATGTTGCGTAAAGTTCAGTTTGAAGCAGATTTTCAACAGGTATTGTTTCAGGTTTTAACTATGAATAGAGTGTTTCAACGGTTAATGTTATTTGTCGAAAAAACATGACATAGGTCATATTGACAGGTATTGTTTATCCGTAAAACATGATAATGTTGTAAACCGAAAAACAGGATTAAAATTTACTCATATGTCGGCATATGCAGTATTCAAATAATATTTAAGTGAATAGGAACACTATAATGGTTAATAAAACTAAATTTTATAAAACAAAAGTAGCACTAGCAGTAGTACTAAGCTTAGGCTTAGCTGCATGTGGTGACTCAGATGGCGATGAAGGTAGTACGTCAACTTCCGTTTCTGATGCAACACAGAATAGCACAAGCGAACAACATGCCCTTACTGGTACTGTTAGCGGTAAAGTACAAGATACTAATGGTCGTCCAGTTGCTGGCGCAATGGTTTACTTTATGGGTAAAGAAACTACCACCGACGCTGGCGGTAACTACGTTTTTGCTGATGTGCTAGTGACTAACCTTAATGGTAATAATGATAACGGTACTGGTAACGAAGCAGATGAAATTCCTTCGTCGTTAACTGTAACTATTACTGGTCCTGCAGGTTATCTTTCTGCTGTTGTTAACGTTACACCTCAAGCGGTAGTTAATAATACAGGTACTAATACTGCTAATGGTGGTAGCGCAGATGTAACAGCATCAACTTTCATAGATGGTTTCGCAGCTGAAGCAGGTGTTGCTGTAATTGCTGAAGAAAACTCAATGGTTACAGGTTACTTACGTATAGGTAATGCTACCCCTGCAGCTGGTGAAACAGTTTATTTAGACTTTACAGGTTATTCACCAGCTAATACTACTTTAGCAGGTTCTGCTGGTGGTACTGCTGGTGCAGCAGTAACATTAACTCCAGGTGAGTACAGTGCAGTAACAGCTGCAGATGGTTCTTTCACTTTTGAAAATGTTCCAGCTGACTCTACTTTTGTATTAGGTGTTAAAGGTAAAACAATTTCAACTGCTGATACAGATGCAACTACAAACGGTTCATTTATTGGTGTAATTGGTACTGATGGTACAATTGCTGTTGCAACTCCTTTCGAACAAGATGAAAACTTTGTTGGTACATTCGAAGTTATCGATAATGAATTCGCAGTAGAAGAAGATGTTAAATATGCTCCTTGGGTTGCTTCAGTAAATGGCGTATTAAATCCAACGGTTGGTATTCTTGATGGCGGCGTAACTTACGGTGACCTTAATGACGGTATCAACAAAGAAGTTGTTATTAATTTCAGTGAAGCGTTAGATACAGCTACATTTGATTCAGCTAAAGTTAAAGTTGCAGAAACTGGTGCTCAATATTTACCACAAACATCTACATTAAGTGCTGATGGTTTGTCTTTAACTGTAGTTTTTGATACAGAATTAGCGCCAGGTACTAAATTTACAGTGTTTATTGATCAAGCATCTTCAATTGATGATGAAGGTAATGCATTAAACATTACGCGTGATATTACTAACGCAGCAACTGCAACTAATGCAGCACCATATGTTGATGGTAGTAATACTACTATTGTTTATGATGACTTAAGCCCAATTACGACTAAAGCTAAATACATCGAAGTTAATCTTTGTACTTACATCGATGGTTCTACTGGTGTTGAAGGTGCTACTGCAGCTCAAGTATTTGACGAAAGCACATCAGCCGATGGTACTACGGCTGGTTTACAAGCATACTCAGATGCATTCCGTGATGCTGAAAACTCAGAAGATAACGGTGATGCGGATGCAACAGATATCGCACAATTAAATGGTCAAGTAGTAGCGACATCAACTAAATTAAAAGCGTTAGGTGATGCAGTGTTAAGTGTTATCGGCGCTGGCGAAACTATTGATGATGTAGATGCTGATTTCCCATGGGTTACAGTATTCACAGGTACTGCGTCTAAATACTCAATCAACAAAGTAACACAAGATGTTGCTGATGCTGCTGTAGCTGCTAATACAGTGTTTACTGCAACTGCTGCAACTAAAGCTGATGGTGCAGATCACGGTGTTGATGCGTCTAAAGACGGTGATACAATCAAAGTTACCTTTATGGATGACTTTAACGTTGCTGCAGCATCTGAAACAGTTACTTTAATTGATGCTTTACCTCCAGTAACAGTATTACAAGAAAACTATAACTTGTACTCACTTGGTGGTTATGCACAAATCTTAAGTACTGCGGGCGAAGACGATTACGGTAATGGTGGTGAAATCTCTAATGATGGTACTTCAGCAACTGCGGGTAACCCATTAATCTGGATTCAACCTCGTCATTTACAACAAAAAGGCACTAATAATGCTGCTCCATCTCGTGATGCAACTAATACATATGGTTCATTATTAGACTTGTCTGGACGTTTAGATGCAAATGAAACAGCAACAGATATGGATACTAGTACTTTTATTCTAGGTCGTCCTACTTATGATGCTACTGGTTATGCTGCTTGGGCTGCTGTACCTGTAACTAACGAAATTGGTATCGATTTCTCTGAAGATGTTGCATTAACAACTGCTGCTCCATCACCAACAGGTATTTCAACTGGTCTTTCTGGTTATGTTGCTAATAACAATGTTGCAGAAGATGTTGATGGTAATGTATTGTTAACTTCTCCTCTAGTTGGTGTTAACGCAAACGCTGACTTAGTACAAGTTACTGTTGCTAATATCATGACATTAGCAAATACAGATAACACTGGTTTCCTAGATTTTGCTGATGCGGTACGTGATACTTCTGATGCAGAAAACGTGGCAAATGCTGCAACCAATGCTAAAGTTATTTTCCGTGATGCTATGCCTCCGTTAATGACAAGCGCTGGCTGGGATGGTAGTAACCTAACTATGGTGTTTAACGAAGCTGTTTCTATTCCTACAGCGACTACAGTTCAATTAACTCACCCTGTTTCAGGTGCGGATATTACTGTTAACTTAAACCCAGCAGTTTCAGCAACAAGTAACACTGGTTTTACAATGTCAGCTGATAACAAAACTGTTACAGTTAATACAACAGGTGTAGCGGGTATCTCTGCAATCTTCGCGGGTGATACGACAGCTAATGTTCCTGCAGAAGATGAATATTACTACGATGATGGCGGCAACAGCACAGCTGATGACCAACATGCTATCATTCGTTGGGATAACATCAACGATGCTAACGGTAACGATTGGGATACATTCACAACAGCTGCTGCTGATGCTGATGGTAACGGTGCTTTATTCACTGGTTATGCTGCACGTTATCAAGTTGAAGCGCCTCAATTCTTGGCTGTTAACGAGCTTGGTGCTTTCACAGTATCACCTCAAAATATCATTGGCTTAAGTGCTAATGGTGTTGCGGATGCAGATGGTGACTTCGTGTTAACTCTTGACTTTAGCCACCCAATTGACGTGACTAATGCAACAGGTATCGATGCAAATAATGATGGTATAATTCAAGAAAATGAATTAGCTGCTTTATTCTACTTAGATATTGATGGTGATAACACTCAAGTTGCACTTGGTGCGGATGGCTTAGATGCTACTGCAGCTGATAAGAGCGATAATGAAACGATTGAAACAGGTTTAGATGACATTACATTGTCTAACAACAATCAACGTATCACTATCTCTATTAACCGTGATAACACTGAATTTGTTGTAGGTACTGCATACATCCGTATGTTCCCAGGTTCTCCAATAACAAGTTCATACATTGTTACTGAAACAATTGTACAAGACTTTAACATCCGTAACTAATTCGGACTTAAGTTAAAAAATGATGAAAAGAGAGGCTAATGCCTCTCTTTTTTTGTCTAAAAATAAGTACAAATTCAGTTACAAATTTAATAATAAAATAGGTTGCCAAGTTTTAAGTAACTTGGATAATAGTTTTTTTAATGGTTATAAGAGATTAGTATGCGTAAAATATTAGCGATTTTTATTATAGTATTAGCAAGTTACCTTGCTTTCGATAAGTTTACCAGTGATGACAGTACAGCAGATGTTCCTGAAAAAGGGATTTCTGCAGGTAATGTGCAGCGGAGTGTGAAATCAAGTGATAAACGAGTAAAACCTGAACCATTGTATGAAATAGAAGAAAACAGCATCCCCGAAACTGAAGTAATCAATAGTGACTCTATTGAAGGGGTTTACGCGGCTGCGTTAGATCAAAAAGATGTAAAAGCAAATTTGCGTTTTACTTTTAAAAACGATGGTACTTTTATTGATTACCGTGATATGACTTTCCCAAAATCAATAGCTGGGGAAACAACAGGAACATATTCTATTGATGGAGCTTTGTTAACTTTACATTATACAGATACCCGTGATACTGAAGTGTTTAAATTTCCACAAGCAAAGATGTCTTTACACAAAGACGGCACATTAAGAACAGGTGCTGTAGTATTAACAAAGCAATAAGTTTGATATATGACGAATTTTGCTAAAAAATTCTATTTAGTACTGTTTACCTTGGCTTTATTTTTTTTAAATATATGTCTAGTTGCAAGCGCAACAGAGCAAATAGAAGAAAAGACAACTGACAATGTAACTAAAAGTGTTACTGCAAGTGCTGGTGAAAGTGTAGTTGAAGATAAACCTTTCACCATGACGCAAACAGTTAATAATAATGAGCTGATGTCACTGAAGTTAACTGCTGAACTGGGTGATCCTATTGCGATTTATAACCTTGCTCACAGCTATCATCACGGCACGTATTCTGAGGTAGATTTAGCGCAGGCAAAAAATTGGTATGAAAAAGCAGCGACCACCGATAGTCCATCAGTTCGTTATAAAATTGGCCGAATGTTTGAATCAGGTGTTATTTTTAAGAAAGATATAAATAAGGCAGTTGAACACTATATCTTTGCAGCTGAAGCTGGTGATATTAATGCGCAAGCAAATTTAGGGGCTTTATATTTAGCAAAAAAGTTACCTAAAAACTTAGCGAAAAAAAATAGCATTAAACAAGGAATACGTTGGAGTGAAAAAGCAGCAGAACAAAATTCTGTACAAGCGCAAGTTAACCTTGCAATGACATATCAAAAAGGCTTACTAGATAAGGTTGATGTTAACAAAGCTATATACTGGTTTAAGGCGGCTGCAGCTAATAATGACGCTTTTTCCCAATATCAATTGGGTTTATATTATTACCATAGTAAAAACTATAAAGAAGCGTTTTATTGGTTTGATTTGGCCAGTGAGCTTCATAATAAAGAAGCGATGTTATACCTCTCAATGATGTTCGATAAAGGCTTAGGTGTGGATAAAAATAGAGAAAAATCTATAGCATTGCTGAAAGCTGCGGCAGCTCAAGGGAGTGAAAAAGCGAAAGCAGTTCTAAAACAATTATCTAGAAAATAAATAATTAAAAAAAGGGCGATGACAAATAAGAATCAATCTACTTGTTTGTCATCGCCCTTTTTTGATCTTAATGATCTGACTCCTTGGGATTTATGACACTATCCCTTTTTAATAACAGTTCAAATCTTATTTTCTATTGATAGTTTATACTCTGCAATGATAGGTTTTTCGTATTCTTTATTCTTTTAGTTCTGCACTAATATTAGTTAAGTATTAGCTCAGTATATTAGTTAGGGGATAAAATGCTTGTTAAATTTAGTGTCTACGGCAGTATTTGAATTGACTAAAGAGCCCCCTAAAAAGTTACATAAAAAAATCCAGTGAAATCAATCACTGGATTTTATCGTACCAATATTGTACCAACCAATTGATCAAACTAAAAGTTGCTTAACCGTTCAAGATTAAGCAACTGTTGCTCTTGTCATTAGTAAAAACCTTACTTAGTTCAACTTACGGCGTGCTAATAAACCGCCTAGTAATACTAGTGATAACCAACCAAAAGAACCACCATCACTACCTTCTTCAGTAATGGTGACAGTTGTTGTTGAACCAGTACCTGTTTCAGTTTTTTCTTGAGGTTCTTCAACCGTAATATTAAAAGTACGGCTAGTAACATTATCAAGGCTATCAGTAACAGTTAAGGTAACTCTGTTTGTTAATTCAAATGAAGGAAAACCAGATAAAGTAACGGTACCATCACCATTATCAGCAAAGCTCATCCAAGCTGGTAATCCCGCTGCAGTAATAGTAGGGATGCCAGTACCTTGCTCAACTTGTGTTTTAATAGTTAAATTTAACGACTCATTTACAGGAACCACTATATTTGATGTAGTTAAAAATACAGGTACTTTAATTACGTCAATGGTTAGTGTTTTGTCGAAGGTGTTCGCAAATGAGTCAGTTACTCTAACGGTAATATCATGTGTTTCATTGTTATTAGCATTCAAACGGTTACCACCGTCGGCCACTACCACATATATAATACCGTCATTATTTATGTCTGATAAAATAAAACGGCCATCGGCATCGTCTAATAATTCATAGGTAAAGGTATCACCCACATCAGGGTCAATGGTATTCAATGTTCCCACTGCAGTGCCATTAGCCGCGCCCTCTAGCACACTGTCATCACTTTCAACTACTTGCCCGTTTATAAATGCCCAAGCAAAAACACCAGGGTGATTAATGTTAGACTTGGTTGCAATATTAGTGGTATTAAAATCTTGATTAAAATTAACCAAATCGCCAGCACTCCAACCTAAAAGTTCTCCGTTGGCCCAACCAACATTTTCATAACGGTATTCAACAACAAAGTTACCAGAGCCAATATCATGAAAGCGTAACTGGGCAGCAGTTAAGGTATCAGTTCCAACGGGGCCACAACATCTACCTACATCATCAAAGGTAATGGTAACAATATCATTGATAGCATCTAGGTGATAAAACACATCATTGGTTCCCGTTGAAGTACCACCCGTTGAAGCGGCGCCAGCCCCTTGATCAGCTGTTGACATATCACCTTGGTGTACGATAAAAAATGGCTTTGTTGGCTGGATCCAACCTGCTATTTGAGGGCTTATATTATTAAACCCTGTACCAAAGTTTACATGGCCATTAGAACTCACATAAAATTGCGTTGCTGCATTATATGTAGTACCGTAAAAATTAAAGCCTGAGTCCATAACTGAAGACACATCAATAGCTGCAACACCATCATCAGCTTGCGACGCGCCAGCTGGAGCCAAAACGCCAAAATTGCCAGGTCCCCCTACTTCAACTAGGTCATGACCTGCTTCAATAGCAATAGGTAAACCAAGAGTAATATCAGTTGGTGCTGATGCTGCTATTGCAGTCGTTGAGGTGAATGACAAAAAAGCTAGCGATACAGTTAAAGCGCTTTGAGTAAGCCCTTTAATAATTTTATTATTCATATTCCATTAAACCTTTTTCTTAGAAATTTATAGTTGATTAAACCGTTACTTAACATTAATGTAATTAGTGTTGATGAGGTAACCATTTTATTGTTCTTAAACTATTTATCATACTACCTTAATCGGTAGAAAGTAGAAAGTAGAAAAGAGGTAAATAGTAAAAAAGGGGGCGGCGACAAATAAGAACAAACTCATTTGTCACCGCCCCCTTTTTAGTGCGTTTTACCGCTTTACTTTCTAAAACAATTAAAGCACTTCACCATAAAAGACTTCGCCCAAATAGACATGATTTTTTAACAGCGTATAAATCGCATTTCGATTGAACGCTTTGCCGCCTTTTAGCTTTCCGTTTTGGGTTTGCCATTGCTTAGTTTTGATACCGCGCACATTCGAATCCTTCAGCATTTCAGTAACTGACTCTTCATTGGCGTTGGGAGCCAATAAATTCTGCACAGGCCATAAACTGTGCACTGACTGAATCAAAAGGATTACGATTATCTTTTTCTACAGACGAGCGAGAGTAGATAGCGCAGCGTTTAATGGCTAATTGTTCAATGTCATTAGGGAGCATTGATATGAAATTAGCTCTTATTAGACTGTTGCACAGCCTTCCATGCAGAAAATTCAGAGGGGCACAAACCATAACGAGCTAACACGCCTTCATGCAATCGTCTCAACTCTTCTACAATTAAAGCTTGTAGATCATTTTGCTCAGCAGCAGGGATTTCTGTTTTTATTACTTGCTGAATAAGAGTAAATGGATCTTGTTCAGGACTAGTCACAACCAGATGAATAGTTTGCTTGATAAAGTCTCGCCAAGTCAGGCGTAATAGATCTGGCTCTGCCAAATCTTGCTTTATCGCCAAGTACTCTTGCGTTGAACGCTCATAAGCCCAAACATAAAGGTCGCGCAATAATTCGACTTGAGTCATTTCATAAATGCTCAAGGTAGCCCTACTATATGCTTGCTCTGGTACGTCGAGAAAAGTTAACGGACATAGGTTAGCGCGAAATAGTGGCAGGTTCGCAGTCAAGCGGGATGTGCGTTTATTAATATCAGCAAACGGCTGCAAATAAGGTATGTGCACCATCATAAAAAAAGATTGCTCAAAAGCATCGCTAATCTGGCTAGCTTTGTTAAGCAAAACATCAAGCGCATCTTCTATTTGCACCAAGGCTGACAATGGACGGTAGACACTCTTGCCAATATCTACAGCATGTTGGCGAATTCGACCTTCATCAGCGGGGTTTGGTAGCAAGTTTTCCGACAATGCGCTGTGTAAATTCATTATGGTGTAACGGTTGAATTCAGCCGTATCGATATTTTCCACCAATAACTCAATAGCCGATTTATGGTTTAGAATCATTTGTGTATCAATGGTAGCCTTACCCTGTGCGGACTTTCCATGCTCTATAAGCTCACGTGTATCTAAGCGAGAATAGGTGTTTCCTTCCAAATGGCTTGATGCCCATGACAAATCTATCAACAACCGATTCAAAATAGCGCGAGAGGTCGATGGAATATTTGCACCAAAATAGCGTCGCCCTCTGCCATCTCCTCGTGCAATTACCAACCCATCTTCAACCAACTTAGCAACTTGTCGCTGCGCTGAACGTCTGGCTATATCGCTACGCTCTGTTAAAAGTAATTGCCGATAAAATAACCGCTGGTACCTTGTAAGCCACAAGATTAATCTTGTTTTTGAAAGTATAAAAACTCATTAAGGCGAATGTGCCTTTAATGAGTTTTCTTTGTTATTTAAGCCTTTTTTACCTTTTAGTGCGTTTTATCGTTTACTTTCTAAAGCAATTAAAGCACTTCACCATGTCGGTCAATCGCAATAACTTGGTCGCCATTAGGATCTTGGTTTTCATCATCGTTCAACAACCAAGGCATCATGCATTCTCTATCGGTAATGATCGGGTCGAAGTCCGACTTAGCCCGACAAGAAGCAATAAATTATGTCTACAGGTAGGTTGCAATGTAGGGCGGACTTCAGTCCGACAAAAGGGCTTTCCTGAGCGAAGTGCATAGGCACATAAATATAATACCTAACTATACTTAAGATGAATTATAATTGACTAATAGAAGGAGGATTTAGCTAGTTAAATTGATATTATTAAAACGTTCATGCTATATTAAAAGTTAATAATAGTTGCCTTAAACGCATTAGGGTAAACAATATTTTACTAGAGGTTTTTATGTCAAGCAAACTCACAATTTTATCTTTGCGTTACTTTGCCAATCTATTGAGTATTGCGCGTAAGGAGAAAGGCTTGTCTATCGATGAATTGCGATCTCGTGTAGGGGTTTCAAAACCCACCATCATAAAAATTTTACAAGGGGATGGTGGCGTGGCTATTGAGACATATTTTGAGGCCGCGTCAATTCTAGGTATCCCGTTATTTGATTCGGATGATGGGCGTTTGTCTGGGCGCGTTAAAGAGTCTGAGAAGTTATTGTCTTTATTACCGTCGAGAATAAGAAAAAAGGAGATGAAACTAGATGACAACTTCTGAATGTTTTGTCTGGAAATGGTTAACGGGTGAATCTGAGCCTGTAGTAGCAGGTAGACTTGTTCAAAATGAGGAGGGTCAGCAGGTCTTCACATATGGTAGGAGTTACCTCGAACACCCTAATGCAGAGCCGATATATGCAGATGAATTACCTTTGACTAGGGGGGTTCAAACTCCGTTTATTGGTTTGTCTGAATTTGCTTGTATTAGGGATGCGTCGCCTGATGCGTGGGGGTGAAAAAAAATATATAGCTAAATTCTCAACATCTACTGATTCTTATAATGTTGTGAAATCTGAATATATTGCGATGAAACTGGCTAAATTGTCAGGTATAGATGTAGCAGATGTGGAGTTAGGTTCGGTTTTGGGACGTGACTATTTGTTAGTTACACGGTTCGATAGAGAGTTAATTTCTTCGGGGGCGTGGGCTAGACGAAGTATTGTTTCTGCTTTGACTGTTCTAGAATTGCATGAGCGATGGGCAAAGGAGGCCTCATATTTGGACTTGATAGAGAAGCTCAAAACTAACGGTACTGTTTTTAAAACTCAGTCTATGGAGTTGTTTCGTCGCATTGTGTTTAATGTATTGATTGGTAACACAGATGATCATGCAAGAAATCATGCATTCTTTATTACACCTGGGGGGCAATTAGAACTAACTCCTGCTTATGATTTGTGTCCTCAGCCCAGAGCGGGTGGAGAGGCAACTCATGGCATGTTGATCACTGAGAATAAGCGCTTTTCGCGTTTGTCTGATGTTTTATCGACTTGTGAAAATTATGGATTAAAAGAACAAAAGGCTAAGTCTGAGATAGAGCGCATGGTTCAAGTTGTGGCTGGTGCCTACCAAAATTTGGCTGTTAAATGTTCTTTGGATGTTGCAACCCGAAATATGTTGTGGCGAGGTGCAGTATTAAATCGTGACATATTCTATGGTGGTTTTGAATATTTAAATGAGCAAGTGAAGATTAATTAGCACTAAAGGTAAGTACCGTTATCGCTGGAAAATTAAGGACAGAGTAATTTTAAAATAGATAAAGGGGATTAAGTTCCCCTTTATCTATTTATCTAAAACAATTAAAGCACTTCACCATGTTGGTCAATCGCAATAACTTGGTCGCCATTACATCCTTAATGTTATGTATATCAAATGCGATACGGTCAAGAAATAAAGGTGAAGAAAATAGGGATCTAAATAAGTTTTTTAAAATATTTATGATATGATAACCTATCATAAATGATAGGTTATTGATTGATGGTTTGGAAAGTTGCTTTTTACACTAGTGCTGAAGATGAAATATTAGCTATGCCACCTAAGATTCAAGCTCGAATGATTAAGCTACTTGAATTAATTGAGTTGCATGGTGCAAATTTAGGTCCACCTCATACAGAATCTATGGGGGATGGCCTTTTTGAAATAAGAGCGAAAGGGAAAGAAGGTATTGGTCGAGGATTATTTTGTTATTTAAAAGGCAAAAACATTCTCGTGTTAAGGGCTTTTGTCAAAAAATCAAATAAGACACCTAAAAAAGAAATTGAGTTGGCTCGTAATCGAATGAAAGAGGTGAAGTAATGAGTTTATCTAAATTAAAAAAGAAGGCATTTCAGAATCCAGAAGTAAAAGAAGCTTATAATGATCTTGGTGCTGAATTCGAACTTATTAGCTCTCTGATTACAATGAGAGAACAATCTGGACTAACACAAGATGAAGTTGCTGAAAAGATGGGCACTAAGTCACCTAATGTTTCCCGTTTGGAGTCAGGAAGATCAAACCCAAGTCTTAAAACATTAGTTAGTTACGCACATGCATGTGGGTTCAAATTAAACTTAGCTTTTAAGCACTGTTAAGTATTAGGCGACAATTAAAAAGAGGTCGGTAAAAAGGGGCGGAGGCAAATAGGAATTAAGTCATTTCCTAGTTACTACACTTCTAGTTTCAAAGGTCGAACTGGAAAAATTGCGCGATTAAAATCCCGCCCACATCATGCATTTTAACCGTAGGCGGAAACAAGTCACCGTCTACGGTTAAATTATTTACAGCACCTCACCATGTTGGTCAATCGCAATAACTTGGTCGCCATTAGGATCTTGGTTTTCGCCATCTTCTAATATCCAAGGCATCATACATTCTCTGTCTGTTATACATGGGTCTGTAAGCGCATTGAGAAACGACACTAAATCTTCAATGTCTTGTTCAGTTAAATCCAGCTCTGAACCTTCAAAGTTGTCACTGGCTATGGCTTTTTGTGCATACTCTACAACCATGTCTAGGTTTTGCATACCTGGCTGGCTGATCACTATATTGTTAAACTGTTCAATTGATTGTTTGGCATTAACCGAATGTTTTACTGAATCTGTTAGGTTTTCGTATGCGCCTGAATGCATCCATGGGCCTGTATGAGCAACGTTTAATAAGCTGGGGGTTCTAAAGGCGAATTTATCACTTTCTTGTTTTGTTTCTCTATAACGGCCATAATCTTCATGGCCAGATGCACCATCACCTTTACCATGTCCCAATTGAGGAGCTGCTATGTTATGAAATTGCTCGTCGGTAAAAAAATCGCCTGAATGACAAGAAACACAGCCTGCACCGCCTTCATCTTTACTTTGATAAAATAAAATAGCACCGCGTTTAGCTGAGTCATTTAGTGCTGTTGTATCGCCTTTTATATAGCTCAACCATGGGTTATTGGTAAACACTTGTGATAATTCATACTGTGCAAGAGCAAACGAAATATTTTGCTCAGTGATAAGTTGTTCAGCATTTGCTTCGGGCTGACGAAAGGCTTCTTTAAATTTGTCTAACCAAAAAGAATGATCGTTTAATTCGCCTTGGGCTTCACCATAACCGCCAAGTCGTTTAGCTAAATATTCTCTTATTGTTTGGTTGTCTTTTGTTAGGTGGTTAAAGCCTTTCATTTCTTCGTTAGACGTTATAGGAAAACGTGCTTGAGCTTGTGTTAATGTGCCTCCAGCTTTAGGGTCTGCTATACCATAACTTGAATCAGGTGTACGAATACCTAAGCCATCATTGCCATTTTTACCTGGTGTTTTTCCCATGCTTTCTACACGACCATCATGAAATAAAACATTATCCCAGCCTGCAATATTAAAAGTTGTGGGGGCATTTCGTGGTACATTGGGGCCGCCATCATAGGCAAATGAGTTACTGTCATGAAACCTGCCAGCACCTAATAAATCGGGCAGTTCTGCGCCAACACCAACAGGTAAACATAAATTATCACCACCGCCCAGCATAGGGTGGTGACAAGAAACACAGGCAGAGTCTCGGTCGCCACCTAACGATTTTGAATAAAATAAATGTTTACCTAGCTGAACAACATCACTATTTACATCAGGAATATCTCGGTCAGTAAAGTGATTTCCCGTTAATTTGTTTGCTTTAATCAGGGTATTAAGTGTGGTGTCTAGGGTGTTAACTGGTTGATCAGGTGTTGCTTCTGAATTTTTATTATCGTCTGAATTACAGGCAGTTAAAAGCAGAATGAACAAAAGGTAGTAAATATTACGCATAAGAATCCTATTTATGTGTTTTTGATGTGGTTAGTCACTTTGTTTTGAGGTTTTTTTAGTCACAAAGCATTTTTTTTGTAAGTATACATTTACTAAACACAATATCAATTAATTTGAATAAAACAGCTCACTTTTCATTAGGTTTATTCATAGCATGTGTATTATTGAAACAATCCCAAAACAGGCTATTTGTAGTTTTTTGTAACCAAGCATGGTTAGCCTTGATATTTATACTGAATCTGTATTTGAACTCCCGTATAATGCCGCAAAAATTATCGTTAGTAATGCATATATTTATTTAGGGAATAAACAATGAAAAACTTTGCTTTAATTGGTGCAGCTGGTTATATAGCACCTCGTCATATGAAAGCTATTAAAGAAACCAATAATAGTTTGGTTGCAGCATTAGACAAAAATGACTCGGTTGGTATTATTGATAGTTACTTTCCTGAAGCAGACTTTTTCACTGAGTATGAGCGCTTTGACCGCCATATTGATCTATTGAAACGTAAAGGCACGCAAATTGATTATGTGAGTATTGCTACGCCTAACTATTTGCATGATTCTCATATTCGTTTTGCTTTGCGTAATAATGCCCACGCCATTTGTGAAAAACCATTAGTGCTTAACCCGCATAATATTGATGCGTTACAAGTAGTGCAAGAAGAAACAGGCAAGCAGGTGTATAACATTCTACAATTACGTTTACATCAAAGCATTATTGATTTAAAAGCCTTTGTTGCCGCTGAAGTGGCGAAAAATCCTAACAAAGTATTCGACGTTGATTTAACCTATTTAACCAGTCGTGGTCATTGGTATTTTACTTCATGGAAGGGCGATGACAATAAATCAGGCGGTATAGCCACCAATATTGGCGTACATTTTTATGATATGTTGGGTTGGGTTTTTGGCGATTTAGTTAAAAATGAAGCACATTTAAAAGAGGCCAGTGCCAATGCGGGCTATTTAGAATTTAAACACGCAAGAGTACGTTGGTTTTTATCGGTTAATTATGACTATATTCCTGATGACGTAAAAGCTGTAGGACAAAGAACTTATCGTTCTATTACGGTAGACGGTAACGAAATAGAATTTTCAGGTGGTTTTACTGATCTTCATACCAAAAGTTATGAGCATATTTTAACAGGCGGTGGTTTTGGTTTAGAAGAAGCCCGTAAGAGTATTGAAATTGTTAGCGATATTCGTAACCAAGCCATTGTAACTAATGCGTCTGATGTTCATCCTTTTGTGAGTAAAGTGACTGGCTAAGCTAGTTTGTTATATATGGATTAATTTAGTGGCAAGTTTATTGATAGGAAAAACAGATGACTGATTATTACCAACATGAAACGGCTATTGTTGACGACGGTGCAACCATAGGCGCAGATTCGCGCGTGTGGCATTTTACTCATGTTTGCGCTGAGGCAGTAATAGGCAAAGGCGTTTCACTTGGGCAAAATGTGTTTGTGGGCAATAAGGTCACTATTGGTGACAAATGTAAAATACAAAATAATGTTTCAGTGTACGATAATGTACATTTAGAAGCCGAAGTGTTTTGTGGCCCAAGTATGGTATTTACTAATGTGTATAATCCTCGTTCAGGGGTAACACGTAAAGACGAATATCGCGATACCTTGGTTAAAAAAGGTGTTACGTTAGGTGCTAATTGCACCATTGTGTGTGGTGTTACATTGGGTGAGTATGCCTTTGTTGGTGCAGGTGCTGTTATTAATAAAGACGTAAAACCTTATGCATTAATGGTTGGCGTACCCGCTAAACAAATAGGTTGGATGAGTGAATATGGCGAGCAACTCGATTTACCTATAAAAGGTGAAGGAAGTATTATTTGTGAGCATACGGGTGACCAGTATCAGTTGAAAAATGACCAATTAGTGAAAATTTCAGAAAAGTAATTCAGGAAAGTAATTCAGGAAAGAAAGTAATGCAATTTATTGATCTTAAAACACAGTATCAACATTTAAAAACTAAAATAGACCAACGCATTGCCGATGTACTCAACCATGGTCATTATATTATGGGGCCAGAGGTGCAAGCGTTAGAGCAGGCCCTTGCTGACTATGTTGGGGTAAAGCATGTGGTGACTTGTGCTAATGGTACTGATGCACTTTCATTAGCGTTAATGGTGCTTGATATTAAAGCAGGAGATGCAGTTTTTTGCCCAACCTTTACTTTTTTTGCAACGGCTGAAGTAATTTCTTTTGCGCATGCTACGCCAATATTTGTTGATTCTAACGAACAAACTTTTAATATTTGCCCTAGCGATCTTGAAAAGCAAATTCAACAGGTTATTCAAGAAGGTAAACTTAAAGCCAAGGCAATTATTGCCGTTGATTTGTTTGGCTTACCCGCTAATTACCCTGAAATTGAAGCCATTGCGAAAAAATATAATTTAAAGTTAATTGAAGACGCAGCACAAGGCTTTGGTGGATCAATTACGGATAACAAAGGTAATACTAAAAAAGCAGGTAGTTTTGGCGATATGGCCACAACCAGTTTTTTTCCTGCTAAACCTTTAGGGTGTTATGGCGATGGCGGCGCTGTTTTTACTAATAATGATGACTACGCTGACTTGCTCCGTTCATACCGTGTACACGGTAAAGGGAGTGATAAATATGACAATGTTCGTATTGGTATGAATAGCCGATTAGACACGATTCAAGCGGCTATTTTGTTAGAAAAGCTGGCGGTATTTCCGCAAGAGCTTATTAATCGAAATAAAGCAGCAGCACGCTATAATAATGAACTTGCAAGTTTATATAGAACACCGCAGGTACCCGCTGGATATGAAAGCGCTTGGGCGCAATATACGGTGCTCAGTGAAAATCGTGAGCAAGCAATGGCCGCGTATAAAGCGAAAGGCATTCCAACGGCGATATACTATGCAACGTGTATGCATCAACAAACCGTTTATGCTGACTTAGGTCATCAAAAAGGTGATTTTCCTGTGGCTGAAAAGCTGTGTACTCAAGTGTTCAGTTTACCAATGCATCCTTATCTTTAAAATGTTTTCCGTTTTGTATTGTTAGCGCTAGAAAAACAATAAATTAATACTGTTAATTAATACTATTTTTAGTTGAACCAAAATTAGTTAAGCCAAAAAAGTTAAATAAGTTGATGAATGGATAACAAACTTTTAAATAAAATAGTCCATGTTTTTTTTGGTGCCGCGTTAATTCAAGGTGCTAATATTATTTTATATATGGTATTAGCTCGTTTAATGCCAACCGAAGCGTTTGCTACTTATCGACAATTGTTTTTGATTCAAGCCATTGTTTCGGCAATGTCATTTTCTGCCATTCCAACAGCCTTACTTTATTTTTGTAATGAGTCAAAATCGATGCGAGTAAAATGGAATTATATTAAAAGCATTTGCATTTTAGTATTGCTACTTGGCTTAGTTATCGCGATGGTTATTTTCTTTGCGCGTGAAACTATTGCCTTGGCGTTTTCAAACATAAAACTAGCTGAGTCGTTGAAAGCGTTTGCTTTTGTGCCTTTAGCGACAATGTTTGTGAGTATGTTAGCCTCTGTATTTATTGTAATTGACAAAACAGCTATTCAAATTAAAGTAGCGGGTTTCATCGCCATAGTAAAAGTTGTTCCGGTGATTGTTGTTGCTTTTGTTTATAACAATTTCCAAGCTATTTTATGGTCTACGGTATTAACACATATTGTGGTTGGGCTTTTTTCTGTTTTACTGATTAGGTATTTAGGAAAATGTTATCCATTTAAACCCACAGTTTTTCGGCTGTTTATACCTAGGCTGTGCTTGTATTCTTTCCCGTTACTTCTCGCGAGTAGTGCCAGTATTTTAGGCTTAAAGATTGACCATTTAATTGTTTCTTCTTTGTTAGGTACCACTATTTATGCACTCTATACAGTGGGCGCATTTGAAATACCTATTTTTAGCTTAATTCAAAGTAGTATTAGTGCAGTATTAATTCCTCAAATAACCCGTGACATAAAAAATAAAGACTATATACAAGCGCAAACATTATGGAAAACGGTTAGTTATAAATCTGCTTTATTGAGTTTTCCCATCGCAATATTATTTATAGTTGAAGCAGAATATATTGTTACTTTACTCTTTAGTGAAAAATATCGTGCAGCGTCACCCATTTTTGCCCTGTTTAGCTCGTTAGCGGTAATAAGAGTTATGGCATTTGGTTTGGGCTTAAGGGCAATGGGAAAAACCAATGTTGAGTTTTATTGTACCTTAGTTTATTTAGTTTCTAGTGGTATTGGTGCTTATTTTTTTACTAAACATTTAGGCATGCATGGTGCTGCAATATGGGTTGTTATTAATACAATAGCTTATATTATTTTGTTAGCCTTAGTTACAGCTAAAGTCTCTGAATATAATTTGAACTTATGGCATATATACCCAGTTAAACTTTTGTTAATGGCTTTCTTTATGTTGTTTATCGTATGGTGTATTAGGTTAAAAAATGCGAATGAACACTTGTGTTTTATAATGTCCTTGGCTGAAATTATTATATTTTGGTGCTTTGGAGTGATGTTGTTAGATAAAAATAGGCTTAAGAAAAATAATAGATAGGCGTGGATACGGTTATTTTACCAACGTGGTGTTGTATAATAATGTTGTTATTGCAGGTAATCCTGCCAAGGTTATTAAACACAGCCAAAGCTCAATAAATCACTAAACTAGTTAATAAAAAGATAAGTAGATAAAAAATGAATATTTCTGTTATTTTACACGCGTATTATTTAGACGATACTCGTGTGATCAGGCATTGTGAATGGCTTAGCAAAAATGGCAAAACAGTGACAGTTTTTTGTTTAAATAAGGGAGGAGAGAGTAAAGAAGACGTTGTTAATGGGGTTGTTATTAAGCGTGCTCCTGTTTCGCGGTCAAAGTCTAAAACTAAGTTGTCTTATTTTATTGAATATTTTTTATTTTTCTTTTTTAGTTTTTATCAATCAACCAAAGCGTTAATTGTAGATAAACCCGATTTATATATTATTAATAACATGCCTAATGCGCTTGTATTTACTGCGTTAATTCCAAGAATTTTTGGGGTACCCGTTTTACTTGATGTGCATGATTTAATGCCTGAATTGTGCGAAATTGTTTTTTCAGGTAAAGAGAGTTTTTTAAAAAAAGTATTGCTGTTAGAAGAGCGACTGAGTTTTAACTTTGCTACCCATTTAATGACAGTGAGTAAACCTGTTGTTCGCCTTTTGAGTACACGCTGTAAAAAGAAATTTCATATCACACATAATTCACCTTCTAATTTTTCAGAAAATAATAATGAACTTGAAGGTGCGCCAAAAATAGTTTTTCATGGAAATATACATGAACGTTACGGCATTCAACGAATACTTGAGCCGCTTAATAACTTAGCGGCGAATGGGTGTTCATTTGTTTTTCATATTCATGGTAAAGGCCCTTATGTAAATGAGTTAAATCATTTAATTAAGGACCATAACTATATTAAGTTTCACGGTGAATTTGTTCCCCATGAGGTACCCAATATTCTACAAGGGGCTGCGTTAGGCGTTATTATGAATTACCCTAACCGATCGAATGATTTTGCATTGCCCGTTAAAATGCTTGAATACATTGCGAACAATGTTGCGGTTATCTGCCCTAAATTACCTGTTATTCAAGAATATTTTACCGAAGATTCGGTTTTTTATTTTAATGATAATAGTGATTTGCAAAGTGTTATTGAACTTGCTCTGAGCAATGAACAACTTAGACGAGACAAAGCGCAAGTGGCTTTTCAAAAGTATACTGAAATAGCTTGGGAAAATGAAAAGCATGATTATTTAACCTTTATTGAAGCGTGTAATGAAAATTAGTTATTCTCAAGATAGAGCCATTCTTTTATATGTGGTTTACTTTGCTGTTTTTGTTGACGCTATTTTTGGTGCATTAACGTTAGCAAATTATGACTTTATCAAGTTAAGTTTAGTGTATCGCTTGGTTATTCTGATTACGTTTGTGGTGTTAATTTTTAAAACCAATAATTTTTTTTCAAATTACATAAAATTGATTTTACTGCTGTGGGTTGGCAGTTTGTTCAACTTAGCTTCAACAGGGCGTATTGCAGAACTTTTTTTAGATATTCAAATTTTTGTAAAAGTGCTTTTTCCTTTTGCTGTTTTTTTTATTTTGTATCATCAGTTCAAGCATAAAGATTATTGTTTGATGATCTGCAAAGGTTTATCTCTTTTTGGTTTTGTCGCAGGTATACTTTTTTTATTTTCCATTTTAACGGGCATTGGCTTTCAAAATTATAGTGCTGATCTTTTCGGTATTAGCTCTTTTTTCTTTGCGGGTAACGATATAGGCATAGCGTTGGTGTTATCATTGTGTTTTTCTTGGTTTTTATTTCTTACAACACCTAATAAATACTACTTTTTTGCTATTCTTTTTACCAGTTTAGCTTTGGTTTTACTGGGTACTAGAACAGGCATACTGGGTGCTGCTATTGTTGACACTATTTATATAAGTATTTTTCTTTTTAGAAAATATCCTAATCGTTATTTTCACAAAAGTATGTTATTTCAAAAGCTCATCATTAGTGTGTTTTTGTCTGTCATTTTATTTTTTATTATCAGTTTTGTATTAGAAAATTTAGACATGTTTTCTCTTCAATTAGAACGCTTTGGCGATGTTGCCGAAGGCCATAACCCCAGAGCAATATTAATAGAGCAGGGCATGAAATATATTAATCAAAGACCTTTAATTGAAGGTTTATTGGGGTCAGGAACCTATTACCAACTTGAATTAGCTAAGGGGCTGATGAGCACAGTGCAAGGCACATTAGATTTTCATACCTACAGGGCTTCGTTTGAACACGATATTTATGATATTCATGCTTTGTATGGTAAAGGATTAGGCGGTGTTATTTTACTTGCGCATTGGTTCTTTTTATTATTTTCCATTGTATTATTTATAAAAAATAGATGTTTATTCTCCTTAACCTTAAGTATTTCTTTAGGGCTTGTTTTTATTATTGGTAATTTATCAGGTCATGGTATAACAAGTGCCCAAGTAGGTACTTTACTAGGTTCTATCTATTTTTTAAATTGCACGTATAAACGAGGTTTCTTTGAAAAACATTAATATATTTCACATATCTCCTTTTCCTTATTACACAGGAGGAATAGATACTTGGTTATATAGCTTTTTAACCATTAATGAAAAAGAACATACTTATAATGTTACGCTATATTGTACTGGAGAAGTACAGCCTGAAAAAGAAGCTGCATTTGATATTACCCATTTTAAGCATGTTAATATTATCTATTTATCTACCTATCCTGGCTTTGGCCTGATGCCCTTATGGGCAATAAAATACTTGTTTAGTTTTATGGCTAAAAAAAGCGGAGAAAATGCTGATTTAAGTTTAGCGTTAGGCACGGTTCCTGTGCTATTGCCCTTATTTATTATGAAAAAATTTAGCCTATTAAAAGGCGATGTGTATTGTTCAGTACGGGGGCAAATAGCGCAAGACGGCATAGACTTGAAAAAACCTAAATTTCTTTGTTGGGCTTTAAAGACCTTAGAAGGTTTTTTACTGAAAAGGGTCGATAAAGTATTTGTTAATGGGGAAGATACTAAAGTTTATTTACAGCGTTTTTATCAGCTTGATAGTACCGTTATTGCCAATGGTTTTGATGATGAAAAACTGAATACGGTAAAAGTACCTGAAAATATTCCACCAACATTAGCAGAGGAAATTTCCAATAAAAAAGTGTTGTTACATGTTGGTACATTACGTCCTATTAAAGGCATTGATTATATTTTAAGTGCGTATGCTGAACTAAATGATGAAGCAAAAAATAAATCGTTACTTATTTTTGTAGGCAAGGGACAAGAAGCCTTTTATAAAAATATTGCAAAAAACTTAGGTGTTAACGTTTACTTTTTAGGCGAAAAAAGCAACCCGCTTGACTACATAATGTTAGCTGATGCGGTTATTAATGTTTCAGGCGGTAGCGGGGTTAGCAATTCACTTTTAGAAGCGCTGGCCATGGGTAAACCTGTTATTGCTTGGGATAATTTAACGTTTTCACAGGTTATGGATGAGAAGTCAGGCGTGCTATGCAAAACTCATGATGTGCAGTCACTTGCGTGTGGCTTTGCAAAAATTATTAATGGTGAACATTTTGACCAAGCATTAGTTAAGGCTAGTGTTAAGCCTTATTATTGGTCAAGCATTTGGTATAAATGGAAGCAGTATTTAACATAGGAGCATGTAATGACTAAAAAAGTGCTTGTAGTAACTAATATGTACCCTAATAAAAAATCTCCTGCGGCGGGTGTTTTTGTTAGAAAAATGACTCAGCAATTACAAGAGAATATAGACTTTTCTGTTGCGCTATGGGTTATACCCAATGTGTCGAATAAATTGATTGCTTATTGTCTTTTTTATTTAGGTTTTATTTTTAAGTTATTAATTTTTAGGCCAAAAATTGTTTATTGTCATTTTGTTTCTCATACTGGTTTATTAGGTGTTTTGGCTAAAACCCTATTAGGGTGTAAATTGGTACTTAATTGTCACGGATCTGATGTGATGAATTCAATTCATAGCAATAAGTTTAAGTTTAAATTAAATAATTACTTATTTAGCTGTGCTGATAAAATAATAGTTCCTTCTGTATTCTTGCACTCGGTTGTGCATAAACATTTTGCTGTGTTAAATAGAAAAATGTTTATTTATCCCTCGGGTGGTATTTTTATCCCGCATAACCAAATAAAAAAAAATGATGATAGCCAACAAACCGGCGTTATAAAAATTGGTTATGTAGGTAGGTTAATCGAGTCTAAGGGCATTAATGTGCTAACGGCAGCATTGTCAAAATTGAACAATGTTGAGTTACTTGTTGCAGGCAGTGGGGATATTTCATTACTCAAAAATAATATTACCCCACAGGTTAAATTAACCTATTTAGGCGAGGTGCCTCAGCATAAACTCCATGATATGTATGAGCAAATTGATCTATTAGTTTTTCCTACATTGTTACAAGAGAGTTTAGGGTTGACCCCTCTAGAGGCTATGGCGTTTTCCGTGCCTGTTATTGGTTCTAATATTGGTGCGGTATCTGAATATGTTATTAACAATAAAACAGGGTTTCTTGTAACGCCAGGCGGTGTTGATGAATTAGCTTCGGCCATAATTAAATTTACAAAAATGACCACAGACGAAACAGAAGTATTAAAGACTAATGCTAGAAATATGGCTAAAAAGTACGATGAAGAAAATATTAGGCACGCCTTAGCTGAATTAATAAATAATCTTGCTTAAGCTATGATAAATGCACTTAGCAAAGAGAAAATCAAAGCGACAAAACAACTTTTTAACGGTAAACTATTTAACTTGAATTTGTAAGTAAACACCTTGTTTGCGCTCAAAGTTTCGAACATACATGATTAATACTAGTTTCATTAATTAAGTGAGCTATTTTATACGTAGAAAAAATTGCCAAAAATAAGGCATTTATTTCAATAACTAGTTGTTCTAATTATTAAATAAATAACGGTGTAGTTGGTGATTTTAGCAAGTAGAAATGATCACATAGTTAGTGAGGTTGGTATAAAAACCAATTTTAAAGATTTAAGGATTAGAATGACTAACAAAATAACCAAAGCGGTAATACCTGTTGCTGGATTAGGTACACGCATGTTACCTGCCACTAAAGCAATCCCTAAAGAAATGTTACCCATAGTAGATAAACCGTTAATTCAATATATTGTTGATGAATGTGTTGCTGCGGGTATTAAAGAAATTGTATTGGTTACACATTCTTCTAAAAATGCCATTGAAAATCATTTTGATAAGTCGTTTGAGCTTGAAACCACGTTAGAAAAACGGGTAAAACGTCAGTTACTTGATGAAATTCAGGCCATTTGTCCTAAAGATGTTACCATTTTGCATGTTCGCCAAGGTGAAGCAAAAGGGCTTGGGCATGCGGTATTAAAAGCGCGTCCTATTATTGGCAACGAGCCATTTGTTGTGGTATTGCCTGATGTTATTTTAGATGATTCAAGTGCTGATTTAAAAACAGAAAACTTGGCTGCCATGTTAGCTAGGTACCATGATGTTGGTGGCTATAGTCAAATTATGGTTGAGCCAGTACCAATGGAAAAAGTAAGTAGTTACGGTGTGGTTGATTGTGCAGGTTATGAGTTGACTGCTGGGGAGTCTCAACCAATGACGGCCATTGTAGAAAAACCCCCTGTAGAAGAAGCACCTTCCAATTTAGCGGTAGTGGGTCGTTATGTATTGTCTGAAAAAATTTGGGATTTATTACGTTTAACACCACCAGGTGCAGGTGATGAAATTCAGTTAACTGATGCTATTGCTATGCTGATGGAAAAAGAAACGGTAGAAGCCTTTCACATGACAGGTAAATCTCATGATTGTGGTTCAAAACTAGGTTATATGAAGGCCAATGTTGAATATGCATTACGCCATAGTGAATTGGGTGATGAATTTTCTGAGTATTTAAAAACACTTTCGTTAAAATAGTTATTTAAGTGAAATGATAATGGCTGTGAAAGCAGTCATTAGTAAACTCGTTATTAAAGTTGCTTCTGCGTAAGAAAGTATTTATTAACAGAGCCATTCCTAATAAGTTTGAGCTCGGCTTAATAAATGTTTCTCTAGCTGCTATTTCTCCTGACTTCATCGTTAAATTTACTTGCGATAACTCCCTGTTGGCGTGAAATTTGCTCTGTTTAATTTACGAATGAAAGTAGAAGAACTATCAAGCTAGAGTGTGATTTGAAAAACATTACCAATAGTTTCAAATAGTTAAAAGTCTCTTAAACCGAGTTCAGGTTAATAAGGTAAGGAAAAGAAAAGTATGGAACTCTTCAATGAAACTATTCAAAAAAGTGCAGTGTTGGCTAAAAAACGTTCCATTTGTGCACTTTTTGATATTCCAACCAATAGAGCTGATGATTTTTCAGTAAGCGCTGCTGATTTATATCTTGATTATTCAAAACAAAATATTACTAATACTGAATTAACCCAGTTAATTACTTGGGCTAATGAGAATAACTTATCTAAAAAAATAGCTGCTATGTTTAACGGGGAAAAGATAAACAATACCGAACAACGTGCTGTTTTACATACAGTATTAAGGGCACCCGAACAGATAAAAAAACAAATATTAGGTAACGAGGCTGAGCAAGTAAAACAAACAGAAGTGCGTATGGCACAAATTGTTGATGATGTGCATGCAGGAAAACTAGCCAGCATTACAGGTGAAAAATTTACTGATGTATTAGCTGTTGGTATTGGAGGCTCTTATTATGGTATTAAAGTTGGTTTAAGCGCGCTACAGCATTATCACAAAGAAGGATTAACAGTGCATATGCTTGCCAATGTTGATGGTGCAGCGGTTACAGAAAAACTTGAAAAGTTAAACCCTGCCACAACACTTGTGGTGATTATTTCTAAAACATTTACTACCCAAGAAACTTTATTAAATGCTAATACAATAAAGCAATGGATGCTAGCCAAGCTAAAAAATGAGAAAGCAATAGCAACTCATTTTTTTGCTATTAGTAGTCATGTTGAAAAAGCGCAAGCCTTTGGTTTACGGGCAAGCCATATTCTTCCTATGTGGGATTGGGTAGGAGGCCGTTTTTCATTATGGTCTGCCGTGGGGTTGCCACTTGCTTTGGCTATAGGTAATGATTACTTTACAGCTTTAAAAGCTGGCGCTTATGAAATGGACAAACATTTTCAGACCGCTGATTTTTCTCAAAATATGCCCGTGCTTATGGCATTAATTGGTATATGGAATCGTAATGGCCTTAATTATTCTAATTTAGCTGTACTCCCATATGATCATTCTTTAAGAGCGCTGCCAGGCTATTTACAACAAACCGATATGGAAAGTAATGGTAAGTCGGTATCTAAATACGGTGAAAAACTTTATTGGCAAACCGCTCCTATTGTTTTTGGGCAAGAGGGCACAAATGGGCAACATGCTTTTATGCAATTAATGCATCAAAGTGATGAGATTATTCCAACTGATTTTATTGTTGCTTTAAAGGGAACTAATTCGTTAGTTGAGCATCATAAGGTATTAGTCGCTAATTGTTTTGCGCAAAGTGAAGCGTTAATGCAAGGAAAAAGTTTAGTGCAAGTAGAATGTGAACTAGCTGAACAAGGTGTTTCATCACAGCAAAATACCTTGTTAGCGCCTCATAAAACCATGAAAGGAAATACTCCCAGCAATACCTTATTAATGCCATTATTAACGCCTAAGTGTTTAGGTGCTCTTTTAGCGCTTTATGAACATAAAATTTTTGTTCAAGGTGTGTTATGGCAGGTAAACTCTTATGATCAATGGGGGGTTGAATTAGGAAAACAATTAGGTAAGCAAGTACTAGCTTTTATGGATAACAGGGCCGTGGAACATACTATGTCAGCATCAAGCATTAAATTAATTGAAGCTTTTTTGCAAAAACATTAGTCCCTTTTTTCTTATTAATATTTAGCGTAGAATACGCCTCGATAAGAGTGATTTAAAGCTTATTTATTGATGTAAAAATACAGGCACAAGATTGTATATGAATATTTTAGTTGTTGATGACAAAAGAAGTGTTAGAGAATATATCAGTCAGTTGTTAACGCCGCTTGGTTATAATGTTAGCACTGCGGTTAATGGTTTAGATGGTTTTGAAAAAGCACAGAAGAACGCTTTTGAGCTTTATATTATTGATCACTTAATGCCATTAATGAATGGTGTTACGTTAAGCAAAAATCTTAAACAAACCCCTGTTTGCGCTCACACGCCTATATTGTTTATGACCACAACAGATAAAGCGAGTGTTGAAAGCTTACCAGAAGCTAGCTTATTTAATAATATATTAACTAAACCATTGAATGAGGAAGCGTTTGTCTCGTCGGTAAGTGGCTTACTACGTAACAGAGATTCTTCAAAGTTGGCATAAAGGCATCGTGTTTTAATTCCTCCAGAATCATGCTTTTTGGTGAGGGTATGGGTATATATCTTTGTAAAATTGTTTTATGCTTTGTCACTATTAATTTTTGAAAAAATATAAGCATAGTAATGAATGAACAACAATTAACACAATTAAAAGCTGCCATAAAAACTATTCCCAATTATCCTATTGACGGCATTTTATTTCGCGATGTCACTAGCTTATTAGAAAACGCTGAAGCGTTTGCCTTAGCTATTAGTTTATTAACTAAAAAATATAAAAACCAAGGGTTTACTAAAATTGTTGGTACAGAAGCGCGTGGCTTTATATTTGGTGCACCTTTAGCTTTAGCATTGGGTATTGGTTTTATTCCTGTTCGTAAACCTGGAAAACTTCCCAGAAAAACTTTTTCACAAGCCTACCAACTTGAGTATGGCGAAGATATTTTAGAAATACATCAAGATGCGTTAACTGCAGATGACAAAGTATTAATTATTGATGACTTGTTGGCGACAGGTGGCACGATAGAAGCGACAACTAAGCTAATACGATGTGTGGGGGCAGAAGTAAAAGACGCGGGTTTTATTATTTCGCTACCTGATTTAGGGGGTGAAAAACGACTTGAAACAATGGGGTTAACTCCTTATTCACTTGTTCAATATGAAGGTGAATAATACCAATTTAATTTACGTAGCCATGGAAACAATTAATTGTGAGAAACACATAAATGAGTTATCAAGTTTTAGCAAGAAAATGGCGTCCTAAATGCTTTGAAGAGCTAATGGGGCAAGAGCATGTGGTAACTGTGCTTGTTAATGCGTTAACCCAGCAGCGTTTACATCATGCTTATTTGTTTACGGGAACACGCGGCGTAGGTAAAACCACCATTGCCCGCATATTTGCTAAAAGTTTAAATTGTGAAACAGGCATTACCGCGACACCTTGTGGGCAATGCGATGTTTGTTTGGAAATTGATCAAGGCAGATTTGTTGATCTACTTGAGATAGACGCGGCATCAAAAACCAAAGTAGATGACACGAAAGAAATTCTTGATAACGTACAATATGCGCCAACACGAGGTCGTTATAAAGTCTATTTGATAGATGAAGTGCACATGCTTTCACGTCATAGTTTTAATGCGTTATTAAAAACATTAGAAGAACCACCTGAACACGTTAAGTTTATTTTAGCAACAACGGATCCTCAAAAATTACCTGTTACTGTACTGTCGCGTTGTTTACAGTTCCATTTAAAAGCGCTGACGGTAAACCAAATTGAAACTAAGCTGACTGAAATTTTAGCCAGTGAGCAGGTTACCCATGCTAGTGGCACATTAACACTGCTTGCCAAAGCAGCACGTGGAAGTATGCGTGACTCGTTAAGCCTAACCGACCAAGCAATAGCACAAGGACAGGGTAATATAACCTTGTCTAATATTCAGCAAATGCTAGGTGGCATCGATCAAAATTGGGTGTATAAAATTGTTATCGCATTACTTAAGCAAGAGGGCGAAAATTTAATGACCCTTTCACAAGAAATTGCCAGTTATGCGCCTAGCTATAGTCGATTATTTGCGGAGTTGATCCAATTATTTCATCAAATAGCAATATTACAAGTGGTTGATCAACATTTTGATTTACTGCCTGAACATGCTCAATTACTGAAAAAGTTTAGTCAGGCGATGTCACCAGAAGATGTGCAGTTGTATTATCAAATTTGTGTTAATGGCCGTAAAGACTTACCTTATGCGTCTGACGAACAAGCCGCTTTTGATATGACATTATTGCGTTTGTTTGCTTTTAAACCAATGCAGCGAGAGTCACTGCCAGAATCAATACGCGTGTCAGCAAGTGAGCCAGCAGAGCTAGCAACAGTAGATTTAGATATCAACTTAAGCATGTCAGGTGGTTCAGGGGTAGATAATGCTGATGAAATTGCTGATGAGTTACCAACAGAACAAGCGTTAGCACAACAAGCAGCGCATATTGAACAGCAAGCAGCGAGTTTTCAAGCAGAAGTTGAGAGTCAAACACCGTTTCAAAGGCAAGAACAATCGTTTACTCAATCAGAGCAACATGATTATGAACAAGTGCCCAATTTTGCAGTAGAAGAAAATTCACTTTTTGCTGAGGAAGAAACACCACAAAATATTGATGCACCGCAAATAAAGCCAATTGAAGAGACTACTTTTGATAGCCCCGTAAATAAGGTACTTGCAACAAGGAATATGCTGCGAAGTCGTAAAAAACAATTGGCGCAACAGGGAAAAAAGTCAAGTGACGCCATCGCGCGTCCTGAACATGTAACTGAATCTAGCAATGAATCTAGTAGTGAAACACAAACGGAACCTGAGGTAGTCACTTTACCTAAACCTGAACAACCTTATCAGGCTGAAAACATTGATCCTGCCACTATTCATAAAGCGAATCAGGTTGATGAGTGGGCGCATATGATTGACTCAATGGAGTTAACCGCAAGGTTAAGGCAACTGGCAATACATGCCACAATTGACGCAAACTCTACCAGTGATAATTTAATTTTGTGCTTAAACCAAGCAACCAAACATTTATATACTGACATTGCGCAACAGCAACTGCAGCAAAGTATCAGTGAATATTTATCACGTGAGATAGAAGTTAGTATCAATATAGTAGAACAAACGATTGCAGATCCTTATCAAATTCAATCGCATATTAATGATAAACGCTATGATTATGCAAAAGAAGTTTTAAATAATGATGAAGTAGTGCAAGGACTAATACAAACATGCCAAGCAACTTTGGACGATGACAGTATTTCAGCACTTTAAAAGCTTAGCAAAGTTTAGTTTACTTAACTGACTTAGGTTTAAATAACATTTTATACTGTTGCTTCGGCATCATATTGGTATACTATCGGCAACAAATTTACTTAATCTCAACTCGGTTAGAGTAGTTTAAAGTTAACTTACTGGAGGAATATAATGATGAAAGGTGGTATGGGCAATTTAATGAAGCAAGCCCAACAAATGCAGGCTAAAATGCAAAAGGCTCAAGAAGAGTTAGCCAATATGGAAGTTGTGGGTGAATCTGGCGCTGGTATGGTTAAAGTAACCATGACAGGTAGCCATAATGTACGTAAAGTTGAGCTTGATGAAAGCTTAATGGAAGATGACAAAGACATGATTGAAGATTTACTAGCTGCAGCGGTAAATGACGCAGTACGTCGTGTTGAAGAACAAAATAAAGACAAAATGGGTGCGTTAACGGGCGGTATGCAATTACCCCCAGGCATGAAAATGCCGTTTTAGTAGCTCATTTTAGTATTTATGTGTTTAAGCATTTCAGGGCAAGACACATTAACTATAAAAAGCCGACTTTATGTCGGTTTTTTTAGGCGCACTAAAAACGTTTTATTGACCGTTTGTATGCCCGCTGTAATCTTTCCATGCTTTGTTTACCCATAATAACAGTTAACACACCGCCAAGTACTAAAAATGATGATGTTATCAATTCGATATTAATTGTTTCGTTAGAAAAAATCACACCTCCAATGGCCGCTATTACGGGAACCGACAATTGAATTATTGCCGCATGCTTTACGGTTAATCCCGAAAGGGCAGAGTACCATATAGCGTAGCCTAAGCCCGATGTCACCGTACCTGAAATAATTGCAAGGAGAATTCCTTGATTAGATAACTCAATATTTGACAAAGTTAATAACATGAGTAAACCAATAAAGGGTAGTGTTCTTAAAAAATTATTCGTGGTATCAACAAGCGGAGTTTTTGACCCCCTTCCAGCTAGGGTATAAAAACCCCATGCAATGCCTGAAATAGCCATTAATAAAAATCCAGTCAATGAAGGAGCGCTTGCACTGGGCATTAATAAAATAATCAGCCCGATAAAGGCAATGATCAAACCCAACCACTCAGCTAAAAGTAGTTTTTTACCTTTGAATATGTCAGATAAGATCATGGTGACTTGCACTGATCCAAATAAAATCAAAGCCCCTGTACCTGTATCTAAACTGATATAGGCATAGGAAAAAGCACCTGCATAGATAAATAGAAAAAGGGCAGAAAGCCAGCTGCCTGCTTTTATATTGATTATTTTTTGTGGGCTTTTATGTACGTTAATAGAAATTAATAAGAGTAGAAAAATAGCGCCTGAAAAAAGCCTAATTGAGGTAAAGCTCGCCGCATCAATTATATTGTCATTTAATGCTAGTCGACATAAAACAGAGTTTCCTGCAAACGCTAACAGCGCTAAGACAGTTAATAAAATTGTTTTAAACATTTGTCACTATCGTACCTTGTTATTTTCTACAATGTAAATCAACTTATTAGTTTTTAAGTTTGTTAGGGAACCAATAAAACAATTAATTCTTTAGGTCCATGTGCACCATACGCTAAAGTTTGTTGAATATCTGCTGTTTTTGATGGACCCGAGGCTAAAATAATATTGGTAGGCATTTTATTTTGCCATTGTTGAGCTTTAATCAGTGAGTCAAAATCTTGATAAAGTGTTTTTTCCTCAACCACTACTATGTGCACAGGGGGAACTAATGAAAGGCTTCTTGGTTCTTCAGTTGTTGGCCATAAAACAATAGTGCCAGTTGCCGCAATAGCAGAATGTGCACTAGTAATACTGACAGGTGACTCATTAAATAAGCGGTCTTTATTTGCTGGGTCAGATAAATTGAAGTCATAATATTGTATTGAAATAGTATTTTCTGCTGAGTTGTTATTCGTTAATTCAAGCAAATAGTTTTCAAGAGGGCTGGCTTTACCACCAAGCAAGCGGGTTATGCCACGTGTTGTTAATACTTTTCTGATCATCGTTGGTATTTCTTGTGGTTCAAGCATAATAACTTCAGCGTGGTTTGCTTCAAGTAAACTTATAAATTGCTTTTTTTGCTCTGCTTTACTTAAAGCAGGGTATTGATAAGCGAATTCTTTTGGCAGCTTTGTGTAGTCAGCGCCGCCTACTTGCTCTTTCAACTTAGCTAAAATATTATTTCTACTTGTCTGGCTTGGTGTTTTATTTTGGGTAGACACGTTAATTTCCTCTTAGCTTTGTTGCTTTTTTAATTGCTTATTTTGTGCTTGATGTGCTTTTACTCGCTCATGTAATGTTTTTGGGGCGAGTTTTGGCGCAGAGCGAACACTGGTCCATACACCTATTTTAGCTGGCATTAATTTACGTAATCGTGTAGCAAACCACATTGATGAGTTATAAATAAAAGCGTGTTTGTGCATCAGCTGCCACACAAACCAAATACTGGCTTCAACTTTTTTACGGCCACTACCTTCACCTTTCATTATTTGTTTATGACCATCAGTATTTGCGGGTTTGTTACTTTCACTTCGTAAACGCAATAATAACTTGGGAATAGGAATTTTCACGGGGCACACTTCACCACAAGCACCACATAAAGAAGATGCTGTGGGTAAACTATTGGTTGCTTCAAGCCCTAACATATGTGGCGAAACTATTTTTCCTATTGGGCCAGGGTAAACCGTTCCGTAGGCGTGTCCGCCAATACGAGTATATACAGGGCAGTGGTTCATACAAGCACCACAGCGTATACATTGTAGAGTTTGGCGCATTTCTTCGTCAGCAAATGCCTGACTTCTACCGTTATCAAGTAAAACTAAGTGAACTTCTTTGGGGCCGTCTTTCTCGCCATTTTTTCGAGGAGAGCTTATCATATTGAAATAGGTTGAAATGATCTGCCCAGTTGCGCTGCGCGTTAGCAAACTTAGTAGTGGTGGTACGTCATCGAGAAACTCAACCACTTTTTCTATACCCGTAATGGCAATGTGTAAATCAGGCACTGTTGTACACATTCTGCCATTACCTTCATTTTCTACTAGGCATAAGGTACCTGTTTCAGCAACGGCAAAGTTAACTCCTGTAATACCTACATCGGCATGACAAAACTTTTCACGTAGAACACGTCTACCTTCACCAATTAAGGCATCTACATCAGTAGTATGTTTAAAGCCTTCAATTTTATCGGCAAATAAATCAGCGACTTGCTTTTTGTTTTGATGAATAGCTGGCATGATAATATGTGAAGGATGTTCATGGGCAAGTTGTACTATGTATTCGCCCATGTCAGATTCTAGACACTCAATATCTCTGTCTTCTAAATAGTCGTTCAATGATGTTTCTTCAGACACCATTGATTTCCCCTTAACAACAGTTTTTCCATTTTTGTCTTGAATCAATGTTGCAATTATTTCGTTTGCTTGGGTGATAGTTTCAGCCCAATGTACTCGTATGCCATTTGCCTCAAGGTTTTGTTCTAATTGTTCAAGTAATGTTGGTAGCTTTAATAAACAGCGTTGTTTTATCAGTTTGCATTGTTCGCGCAATGTTTCAAGCTCATCTTCGTTTGACAAGGCAACTTTACGCTTGTCCATGAGGTAATCCATTGCACCACGGAAGTTACTTCTTAGTTCGTTATTACTTAAATCACGGCTAACGTTGACTCTAAATTCGCTGGCAGATTTAGCATATTTACTTTCATTTGGATCGTACTTATTTTCTTTGGGACTGTTTTGCTTAGGTACGTGTTGTTGAACGGTCATTTTTCAGTCCCTTCTTTTTGAGAAGCTTTATTTTGGGTTCTTTTCAGTAAATAGCTGGCAATGTGTTCACCACGTAACGATTTTTTTTGAAATTCAAGTGCCCCATCTATATTAGTCATACAGCCCCAGTCAGCACTGATATAACGAACCACATCCGCATCAAGTAAATTGGCGGTTTTATCTTTAACCATAGCGGCTGATATATCACCATGTTTCACGGCAAAAGTACCACCAAAGCCACAGCATTCACTTTCATATTTATGAGTAATTAATTCAACATGCTCAAGCTGCTCTATTAGGTTTTTCCCTGTAATATGTACGCCCATTTCCCTGCGGGCAGCGCAAGATGTGTGTAATGCCACTTTTTCTGGCTTACCTTGGTCAGTGAGCTTAATCTTTAATACCTTGATCAGAAATTCAGTAAATTCAAAAATTCGATCGCAAAATGCTTGTATGCTGGGATCATCTTTTAATAGCTCTGGATAATGATGGCGCATCATGCCGCCACAAGAGCCTGAAATGATAACAATAGGTATATCAAGAGGAAACTGTGCTACTTGTGCTAATGCAACCGCTTTAGCTTCATCTTGATAACCAGAATTATAGGCAGGTTGGCCACAGCAAGTTTGCCCTTGAGGAAAAATAACTTCAATGCCTTGTTGCTCTAACAAGGTAATGGCATCAATGCCTGAATCGGGATAAAGCGTATCAGCTAAACAAGTACCATATAAGTAAACTTGCTTTGGTTTTTCTGGGTAATATCTTAAATGTTGAGTATTTAACGCGGTCATTCGGAAATTGGTCCAAGTATTTTCAGTTATTGTTAACTTAACCTTATTTTTATTGTTAATATATGTGTTGCTTATTAATTTATTGTTTCTTAAAACGGTGTAATGTATGTTGATTGCAAATGAATTATCACTTTTTGCTTTAGTTGTTGAGGCTAAATCTTTTAATAAAGCCGCTGAATTAGCTGAAATGTCAACGCCAGCATTAAGTAAGCGTATTTCAAAACTAGAAGCAGACTTAGGTGTACAGTTACTTTATAGAACAACTCGGCGCTTGAGTTTAACCGAGGCAGGTACAAATTTATATCAACATGCAAAAACAGTGAACGGACAAGTTTCTCAAGCGTTGGCTGAATTAAGCCATTACAGTGAAACCATTAGTGGGCATATTAAATTAACGGTGCCGACTATTTCTGGTGAATTACTGTTAGCTGAAATTATTGCTGAATTTTGCCAAAAATATCCAGATATTAGCGTTGATCTACGACTTGAAAATCAATTTATTGATATGGTCAAAGAGGGTATCGATCTTGCCATTAGAACAGGAGTACTTGAAGATTCTAGCTTAATCGCTAAACCTTTACTGACATCGCATTGGGTGGTGTGCTGTTCGCCTAAGTACCTAGAAAGTAATGGCGAACCTTTGACACCTAATGCATTATCTAGCCATAATTGTTTGGCCTATACTTACCAAGATCAAGGGGCATATGATTGGCGTTTTACCAATGAAAAAGTGCAATATAACGTCAGAATATCTGGTAGTTTATCTACTAATAATGCACAGGCACTGCGTAAAGCGGCATTGGCAGGATATGGTATTGCTTATATTCCACGATGTAGTGTTTACGAAGATCTCCAAGCTGGGGATTTAGTTGAATTAATGCCTGAATATAAACCAAGAACGTTAGGAGTATATGCTGTTTATCCTTATACCAAATACCTTCCCAATAAAATAAGACTATTGATTGAACATATTAAGCAAGGGTATGAAGATTTAAAACATTACTTTTAAAATCTAGACCAATACTGTGCAATATTGGTCTAGCAGAAGTTTGTTTAAGATATGCACACGTATTATGCGATACCCGCTGATTTTCGTAAATCATCAGCTTTATCAGTTTTTTCCCAACTAAATGCAGTAAAAGTATCATCTCCAACTGTCATTTCAAAGGGTTCACGTCCAAAATGACCATAAGCAGCAGTTTGCTGATACATAGGGTGTAATAAATCAAGCATTTTAGTAATACCATAAGGGCGTAAATCAAAATGTTCACGTACAAGTTCAACTAAACGTTCTTCACTCACTTTTCCTGTACCAAAAGTATCAATAGAAATAGAGGTTGGTTCTGCAACACCAATTGCATAAGATACTTGAATCTCACAACGATCAGCTAAACCAGCAGCAACAATGTTTTTGGCTACATAACGGCCAGCATAAGCAGCGCTACGGTCTACTTTTGATGGATCTTTACCAGAAAAAGCCCCTCCACCATGACGCGCCATGCCACCATAGGTATCAACAATGATTTTTCTACCCGTTAAACCGCAATCACCAACTGGACCACCAATAACAAAACGTCCTGTTGGATTGATATGATATTTAGTATTTTCTGTTAACAACTCAGCAGGGAGAACATGCCTAATAATATTTTCCATTACAGCATCTACTAAGTCTTCTTGTTTGATATCAGGGTTATGCTGAGTTGAAAGAACAACTGTATCAATGGCAATAGGTTTATTATCTTCGTAGATAAATGTGACTTGTGATTTGGCATCTGGTCGTAACCAAGGAAGAATACCTGATTTACGCGCTTCTGCTTGTCGTTCAACTAAACGGTGAGAATAGTATATAGGTGCAGGCATTAAGGTTTCAGTTTCATTCGTTGCGTAACCAAACATTAAACCTTGATCTCCAGCACCTTGATCTTCAGGTTTTGAACGATCAACCCCTTGAGCAATTTCTGGGGATTGTTGACCAATTAAATTCATAATGCCGCAAGTTTCACCATCGAAACCAACATCTGATGATGTGTAACCAATATTACTAATCACATTACGTGTAAGTGTTTCTAAATCAACCCAAGCGTTTGTGCTTACTTCACCTGAAATAATTGCAACACCAGTTTTAACCATGGTTTCACAAGCTACACGTGCAAATTTATCTTTAGCAATAATAGCATCTAATACCGCATCAGAAATTTGATCGGCAATTTTATCTGGATGACCTTCTGAAACAGACTCAGAAGTGAAAAAGTGTGTAGACATAAATCCTCAACTGCTAAATTTTGATGTTAATATTTCTTTATTGATATACACAATCTATTTAAATTAAATAGTTTATAAAAGTGCTTATCAACATTAATACATAATGTGCAGAGTTTACCTTGATAAGTTCAAACTATCTAGTTTTTTTACGCCTAGACGTCTAAATGGCTTTAAGTTTATGTAAATCTTAATTTTGAATAATATAGTTTAATAAAGAAATCAATGTAAATTATACTCGCGTTATTAATATAGGAAGCAAGATATTAAAACAGTGGTTCTATAAATGATGAAGATGAATTCTTATTTATTAGGTGAGGTTCTTCCAAGGTGCCGCAGTAAACCGTAGTCCTGAACACCGTGTGTTCAGGGCGGAAGTATCATGCTAACCGTAGGCTTCCCGATACGAGCCGGGCTTGCTCAATAGCTAATAATCAACATCCTAAGGTAAAACTTATCGGCTCAGGGACATAGTCACTTACAAACACCCCAGAAGATTTTTCATTATAACTGAATTTTAACGTAGGATAAGCTTTTTTTAACTGGTTTGATTTGTTTGCTCAATATTTAACATTTTATTATTTGTCTTATCTTATATAAGCTATAAGTATAACATGACAAGTAATATTAAAAATTAAGGCTAATAGATAATAATTAGTCAGTTTGACTGTAAAAACATCAACTTTTATAAGGTTTGTATGAATGCTAAGCAATTAAACAAATATTACGTTTTTTTTACAAAAAAGAGTTGACGACAGCATATAAATCTCTACAATGCGCTCCAGTTCCAAGGGGTTCAGCCAAAAAGCTTAATCAACTGGATGTTTTGATAAGTTATCTCGCTACTTATTTAAGTAGATAAGCTAACTTAACGTTTCAAAATGAAAAACGTGGGAGTTTGAAAAAAACTTTCAAATAAATTCAAAAAAACGTTGACATCAAAACTCGGAAGCGTATGATACGCATCCTGCTTCGGGGCTACAGCAACGAAGTCAGGGTTAATACCGAAGTAACGAACGAATGCGATTCTTACTTGCCTTCTTTAGAAGGTGTTCTTTAACAATTAGTTATCATGCAATTTGTGTGAATACTCACATTAACTTGTTTTTACATAGTTCAACTCTTTCGAGAGAAGAACAAAAAAAACGCTTTAATGAATGATGTTCACATAAATGAATACTTTTCTTCGGAAAAGTAATACTTATATATGTAATGCGTATCAAACTTGTTTTGATACACGACAGAATTCATTGAGCAGATGTTCACTTTTGTGACATCACAAACGATTTTTAATTGAAGAGTTTGATCA
>NZ_JBHFOM010000029.1:0-53258 GCF_053543955.1 Colwellia sp. E150_009 | reverse complement strand
TGATTGAAGAGAATGGTCATTCCCTTGTCAAAATCAATAACGCCGCATATAAGCCTTTTAAACTCGCCCTTTGGGAGCTCATTAGCAAACTGATAACATCACAAAATTGAAGAAATATAGAATAACTATGTTTAATCAATTTTCCTTGTTCTAAGCTCGCTAATGAAGCTCTGAGTTGGGAAAAAATTTAATCAAATTGGTATTACCTATAACATTAGGGTTAATATGGTTTTTTTCAATAGGAAAATATTTATTAGCTTGATATAGAATAAGTTATCAACAGTTAATTGATGCCATTACACAAGACAAATTAGGCTAGCCATACGCCCTGTAACGGCATTTTTTCGGTAGGAATAATATTTTTCAGTTGCAGAGTAAGTACACTCTGGCAAAGTGCTTATTTGCTTAACCCCCAAATGCGCTAGCTGTAATCTAGCAATTTGATGTAAATCAGCTAGATATTTATCATCAACACTGGCGATAAAGGCTGATGCAAAACATTTATCCTGTTCAATAAACTTAGTTTTCACTTCTTGACCTACTTCAAAGTATTTTTGTGAAATACAAGGACCAAGCCAAGCATAAAGATCGACTGCTGGGGTTTGCATTTTTTCAAGGGTGTTATTGATAATATTAGCCGCTAATGGCCGCCAACCACCATGAATAGCAGCAATTTCATTCCCATCCTTGGACGCTAACAAAATAGGTAAACAATCGGCTGTCATGATGGCTAAACAAATATCTTTTGAACTGGTAACAGCTGCATCTGCCGTGATCTTTTGTGGTGAAAATTCATCGACTACCGCAACATCATTACCATGTACTTGGTTAAACCATTGTACTCTAGCATTATTAGGTAATATTGATTGCAAAAATTGTCGGTTTTTTTGTACTTTTTCTGCACAATCCCCCACATGTAAACCTAAATTAAAGTACTGATAAGGCGAAATTAATTGACTAATACCCTGAAGGGGCGCAATGCGCGTGGTTTGTATAGCAAACACCTGCTCGTCTATCTTTTTTTTATCAATAGACGAGTCAACAGACCATTGAACAAGCTCAATGGCTGAATTCAATTTTGATTTAGTTATATTGTTAATACTCTTCAGATGCATTTAGTTTAGTATCAGCTTTTAATAGTTCCACTAATTCTACAAAATCATCGGGTAAATCAGCATGCCATGTCATTAATTCACCAGTAACCGGATGATATAATGACAGCATAGCTGCATGTAATGCTTGGCGTTTAAAGCTACGCAACTTTGCCAGTAATTCTGGTGTTGCATTTTTTGGAGGTCTTGGTCTACCTCCATAAACTGGATCACCAATAAGGGGATGAGTAATGTGTGCCATATGGACACGAATTTGATGCGTGCGCCCAGTTTCAAGGCGTAAACGCAAACGTGTATGCAGGCGATACTTTTCCATAACTCGATAATGCGTTACAGACGGTCTACCTGAAAATGTTACTGCCATATGTGTGCGTTTGGTAGAATGACGACCTATAGGTTCATCAACAACACCTCCTGCAGTCATTAAACCATTAGCCACCGCTTCATATTCTCTGGTAATTTCTCTTAGTTGCAATGCTTCAACTAAGTTAGTTTGTGCTGCAATAGTTTTTGCAACAACCATTAACCCTGTGGTGTCTTTATCTAAACGATGAACAATACCCGCACGAGGTACTACCTCAATAGCAGGAAAATGATGTAATAAGGCATTCAACACCGTTCCATCAGGATTACCCGCACCAGGGTGAACAACTAAGCCTGCCGGCTTATTTATCACTAAAATATGATCATCTTCATAAACAATATCTAATGCTATGTTTTGCGCTTCAAAACGTTGCTCAGCTTCAACTTCAGCATTAATGGCTATGGTTTCGCCACCGTACATTTTTTCTCTAGCTCTGGGTAATACTTCATCATTTACCATCACGCTACCAGCTAAAATCCAATCTTTTAACCTTGAACGTGAATAATCAGGAAACATTATCGCCAAAGTTTGGTCTAAACGTTTACCTAAACACGAATCAGGCACGGTATCTTTATGTTGAATTATTTCTGACATTAAACTCTCTTTAAATTTTTAACGTTGTGTAACTAATGATTGCTAGGTTAGAATGCTAATACTCAGGTATGCTCTAACAAATATGTACTAGGTATAATAGTTTCATTTTACCCTTTTTATGATATCCATGCTACACGGGTTGAAGGGTTTCATACTTATTTAATTTTAAACAAAGGCGTAATTGCAAATTCCATGGAAAAATTGACAATAAAAGTAATATTTATCACGCTAGCAGTAATGTTAGCTGGTTGTTCATCTTCAGAGATTGAAAACGATATAGATAAAGTCCCTGATAAATCAGCGCAAGCACTCTTTGTAGATGCTCGAAGTGCGCTAGATAGTGGTTTATATCAAAAAGCTATTCAAATTCTTGGCGCAATTGACTCTCGTTTTCCTTTTGGGCCAATCTCTCACCAAGTACAGCTAGATTTGATTTATGCCTATTACAAAGTAGGAGACGCAGCACAAGGTATAGCATTAACAGATCGCTTTTTGCGATTGAATCCAAACAATCCTAATACTGATTATGTTTATTACATGCGTGCATTGATCAATTTATCCACCGAAGAAAATTTATTTCAAGATTTGGCTGGTATAGATAGATCAGATAGAGATCCAACAGCCGCTCGGGATGCTTTTAATGACTTAAAACGTATCGTAAATGATTTTCCCGAAAGTAAATATGCTGCTGATGCACAAAAAAGAATGATTGAAATTAAGTCTAGGTTAGCCAAATATGAGTTAGCTATAGCAAACTTTTATTTAAAACGTGAAGCCTATGCCTCTGCAGCTAATAGAGGCAGATACATTGTAGAGTATTTTGCCCCAAGCCCTGAATTAGAGCCTGCATTAGAGATAATGATTGAATGTTATGAAAAGCTTGGATTACTTGATTTAAAGAAAAATGCCTTATTAGTATTAGCGGCAAATTATCCAAATAATTCGTTGGTTAGATAACCTTCGTTTACAAGTAAATCGAGTTACGGATTCGACAACTGTTCACTCCAAGAAGAGTGACGTCACTATTCGTAACTCGGTATAGACATTTAAAATCAAATTGCTTCTTGATTTTCTTCACCTGTTCTTATACGAACAATACGTTCCACATCAGTAATAAATACTTTACCATCACCAATTTTACCCGTTTGTGCCGTTTCCAAAATGACATTGACACAACGCTCTACATCTTCTTTGGCAATCACTATTTCTAATTTTACCTTAGGTAAAAAATCAACCATATATTCTGCACCACGATACAACTCAGTATGACCTTTTTGTCTACCAAAACCTTTTACTTCTGAAACTGTCATACCCGTAACGCCAATTTCACCCAAGGCTTCTCTTACATCATCCAGTTTGAATGGTTTTATAATTGCTTCAATCTTTTTCATTATTTCTCTCTGTATGTTTTAAATGTCCGTATGACTTTCTTTAATATTACAACGCGTTTATTACCAAATCACGCTTTTATTTTGTTAGACTGTTGATTTAATATAACACCCTATTGATTAAGTTTTTAGTTCTATATTATAAAAGACACTTATTCAAAGGCGTATTTTCTCTTAAAACAGGATCCCTCATGGAACAGCAAGCTATTATTGATGAAATGAAAGTTCTACCTGAAATAGATGTTCAGTTTGAAATTCGTCGACGCGTTGATTTTATAAAATCAACGTTAACCAATTCAGGTTTAAAAACATTAGTGCTAGGTATTAGTGGTGGTGTCGATTCGTCTACCTGTGGTCGCTTAGCCCAACTTGCAGTCACTGAGTTAAATAATGAGTTAATTCAAAATTCAAGTGCTAACTCACCTGAAAATAAAACAAATGAATTCAAATTTATTGCGGTAAGACTCCCCTATGGTGTGCAAGCTGATGAACATGATGCACAACAGGCATTAGATTTTATTCAACCAAGTCATTGCTTAACCACAAATGTACTTGATTGTGTAAATGGCATGCATCAAGAAGTTATTTCAGCATTAGCTAGTGCAAACTTATTAAATGCCTCTGAAAGTCAAATTGACTTCTCAAAAGGTAATGTAAAAGCTCGTGCACGAATGATGTCTCAATATCATATTGCTGGCATATTAGGTGCTTTAGTACTGGGTACAGATCACAGCGCTGAGAACATTACAGGCTTTTTCACTAAATGGGGAGATGGAGCTTGCGATTTAGCGCCATTATTTGGTTTGTCCAAACGACAAGTTAGAATGTTAGCTGAGCAATTAGATGCGCCTACTATTTTAGTTAAAAAAGCACCCACTGCCGATTTAGAAGATTTAGATCCAGGTAAAACAGATGAGTCAGCTTTAGGAATAAGCTATGACCAACTTGATGATTTTCTAGAAGGAAAAACAGTGCCTGCGCAAGTCAAAAATCATATCATTGATATTTACAAAAAAACACAGCATAAACGCCAACCTATTCCAACGATTTATGATTAGTTTTTTATATCAACATAAAAAAACGATTAAAATACAAGCATAATTAGCAAAATTCATTTTTATCGACTATACCTAATTTACAAGGAAGTTATTTAAAATGGATTTTTTATGCTTAAACCTATTCCCCTCCCTTCCGCTGCTAAAGGCATTTGGGGTTTTACTCTGCTGGAATTGATGGTTTCACTTACAATTTTGTCAATACTTGCCGCTATTGCTACTCCCAATTTTAATGCATTTATTGTAAAAATGCGTGTTGACAATGAGATTTCTCAGCTACACAGAATGCTACTCATAACACGAAATGCCGCTATTAATAATGGGCAAAAAACAATTATTTGCCCATTAGATAATACCTCACAATGCACAACGCACTGGCAGAATGAACTCAGTGTTTTTACCGATTTTAACGATAATAAATTACTTGATATTGATGAAAAGGTTATTAAAGTTAGAGCACCAATAACAACTGGCGATAAACTTATTTATGGAAAGGGTAGAAACAAAATCACATTCAAACCAACAGGACAATTAAGTGGTCTCGCAAATGGAACATTTAGATATTGCCCTAAAGATTATAGCGACTATGCCAGAAGTATTATTGTGGCAAGATCTGGTCGAGTCTATCAATCAAGTGATATTGATAATGACGGAATAGATGAAAATAGAGGAAACATAGAAGTCAAATGTAATTAAATAATCAAAGAGGGCTGAGAACTAAAGCATAGAATATAGCTTTTTATTTTGTATACACATGATTTTAAAAGTATTTAATCTGACGAAAAAACAAGCACTGGCGAGATAAGCAATTAAATGATATAAATACAATAACATCCAAGCAGTAGATTATGGGTATATTATGGATAACACCTCTGGCACCTTTTCCTTCTCTCGCAATAAGCAAGGATTTACCTTAATTGAAACCATGATTACTATTGCAATTGTTGCAATTATGACCGCCATTGCTTTACCCAGTTTAAATAACTTTATTGTACAAATGCGCGTTGATAATGAGGTAAATGAGCTACAACGCTTATTGTTAACCGCCCGAAATGCAGCCATTAATAGCAGTCAAAATGCTCAACTTTGCCCATTAAAAGCAAATGACACGTGTAAGCCAACGACCGATTGGTCAGGACGAATAGGTGTCATAAGCATTGACGGATTAATTAAAGAAAAGTCGGCAATTAGTACTGGTGATAAGTTAACTTTTACCTCACAAAGTGTTACCTACGATCCCAGTGGGCGCTCTGATAATTCTGCTTTGATAACTTTTAAGTATTGCCCTAAAAGTGATACTGATTATGCTAGAGGTGTTTCATTAAGTATTTCAGGGAGAAGTTATTTAAGCGCTGATATAAATGGTGATGGCAAAGACCAAGACAGGGCTGGTGCTACTATTAGCTGCCCTTAATAAATGCTAATAAGGCTTTATCACTTTATTAAAACACTATCTTTATCTCACTACATTAAACATATTAAATAAATGCTTTATAATCAAATTATCTTATCAGTTTAGCTTCTAAATTACGTGCTTGGCTATCCCTAAACGCTTCATTTTGAAGTACACATTGAAAAACACTCACAATAGGTAGTTCTTTTTCTTGTAGGTTCCTTGCTTTCTCTCCTACAATCTCTACTGCTATTGTTGACTTATGTGAAGGTTTGGTATGCCAAAAATTGATACTTTTACTACCATCAATAAGTTCTGTATAACATTTTATAACAACAGACGGCTCCTCAACATCTTGTAGAGTATTCGCCTCACTAGGTGTAGCAAAACCAATGATTCCAATGATGCTAACGAGAGAAAAAGATATCAATTTTAAATAGGTATTCATATTATTGCTCCCAACATTCGGCTGGTGTTTTTTTACCCGTATCGGTAATGTCTATCGTCTTACAGTCAGGGTCGTTAGTTAATTGCACTCCCAATGCCTTTGCTCTTAATCGAAAAGTTCCTGCGCTAGGTATTGAAGGGACAATCCTGTAATTATTTGAAGGTAATTCATAATTTTTTGCACTACCAATACCTAAATCTTTCATACTACTGCTATAGGCTCTATGGTCTATAAAATATTGCTCTTGAAGATTAGCAAAACGTGTTAATTCTTGTAATGCTTCTGCTCGGTTTGAGCGTGTTACAAAATCAACATAGGATGGGTAGGCAACCGATGCTAAAATGCCGACAATAGCAACGGTTATCATGACTTCTATCAAGGTAAAACCTGATACTTTATTTTTTATCGCTTTAATGCTTCGTTTACTTCTTTGAGTATAATTCATCACTGGGCTTCATCCACATAAAGGTAATTTCGTAAGGTTTCTAAATTAAAACCTACAGGAATAACTTTTCGGCCAACAATAATATTGCCGTCGGCGTCATCTGTTGTTGGATCACCATCATCTGTTTCTGTCACAATTAAGGTAGGCGCGCCAAGAAATTGCTCACTAATAAAGGCTATTCTATCTTCTCGATTTCGAGAGTCCTCTGCTTCCCAATTATATTTTTTAGTGCCTAAGGCTAAGTCAACTGCATATAACCAACCTTGCCCACTCGGTAATAAACAACTCACCGGAGTGCCTGTGAGATCTGGCGGTGTAAAAGAAGTAAAATAAGCAACATTATTAATAACTAAAGCTGATGCGGTGTTTTTCTCTCCCGATTGCTCAAAATCAAAATACCAACCAGAGTATTCACTGACCTCCTTGGCTTTACTGTCATAACTAACGCCAGTTAACCCTTTAAAAGGATCATCAGTATAATTAAATAAATCACTAACCATTAAAGGAGCTGGAGTTGCAGGAATAGAAGATGTAGTAAATTCTTGCGTTTTTATATTGGCATCCTTAATCATATAAAAAACATCTTTTGTATCAATGCTTAAAGGAGTTACCCTATCACCTGAACCAATCAAAATCGCATCATAAGGTATTTCTTCTTTAACGACAATAGCATCACCACTGCCGTTTTTTTGACCTGAATCAATGGTTTCTGTAATAAAAGTTCGAACGATAGAGGGCTCATAAAAAAAGCGTCTATCATCCTCATTTGAAGTTGCATGACCAAAACTAGCTAATTGAAATAAGGAGAATTTACTGGTATCTGTGTCTGGCATATCGACTCGCCAAACATTGCCGCCTGTATCCCCCACATATAATCTATCAGTCAGGCCGTCTGCATCACTATCTAACGTACCAATAGCTGATGGAATACTGTCTTCAAATTGAGATGAGGTTAGACTCCATTTCAAAGTGCCATTTTCAGCATCAACCATGTAAATTCCTTTACCTACATTATCAGCAGTGCCAACACCTGAGTTATCCTTATTAATGTCATAACCACCACCAAAAAACAATACGGGTTTCGCTGTTGACCCTGAAATATTAAGCTTGCTATAAGCAACTTTAGGCTGTGACCAAGTTTGGCCTAAGTCACCAAATCCTGAAGTTTCACCTGCCTTAATTTGCCACATTTTACTCGGTACAAGCGGGTTAGTAACATTAATAGCATAATAAGAGCTACCGCCACGGCGTAAGCCAAAAAATAGCCAAGCTTGATCAGCACCATCGACAATACCATTACCATTATGATCAACTATATGAGAAGTGATAGGACCATCAACTCCATATATTTTACTTGCTGTAGAATAATTCTCTCGTAATGGTCTAATATTTGGAAAAAAGTCTTTAGGTATAAACGCCCATGCTTCATCAACATCACCCGTTTTTGAATCAGGATCGAGATCTTGGAACATATGTAACGCCCCTTGATTAGTACCTACCGCTATATATATGCCATTATTACCATAATTTAATACAATAGGTTTAGAGTGTAATGGGTCACCGAAAACATCTGGGCGAATATCTGTGGTATCGCCATCTTCATCGGCATCATCAACATCCACACCACTCATCCAATCAAAGTATTCATTAATAGTATTCTGGTTATCAGCAACATCAAGTGTTGTAGCTAAATTAGTTTGAGAGCCAAATGCACTAGCAGCTTTGGCATTACTTTGATTAAATTCAACCAGTGCCCCAGCAGCACCCAAATCGCTATAAATGGTTCTGTCAGTTTTTGTACGTAACATTTCTGCAACGCCACCTTGAGCAACTTCGTTACCATCAATATCACCTGACCAATAACTCTGCACATCGGTTGAAAAATAACCTTTACTATCTACCGCTTTCTTACTATTTGTACCATACTGAATTCCATGAATTACTTTATATTTTTTGATGTTTCCTTGCCATCTTGGTCCTATGTCAGGTTGAAACATTGCGTAGTAAACATATTCTAACGTTTTAGTTCTATCAAAAGTATTTGAGGCAACAGAGGCTGAAGTTAGCGTATCGTTACTTGGATTAATGCTTGATAAAAAGCTATTTAACGCTGCCGATAAAGTGGCACTATCATCTGCAGGATAATATTCCCCACCACCGCTTTGTGCTGCGGCAATCAATAAAGGTTCTGCGTCAGTTTGAGCATTTTCACCAAAACCTACCGTTGACGTTTTTGCTGTTTGGTCTCCGTCTAACGTTTGATTTAAGTCATTGTTGTACATCCAGCCAGCCAGTGCTGCTAGATAATTATTTGTACCATTTAAGTTAAAAGGCCCTGTCGATGTTAAAGCCTTAATAGCACCATTAGCATTAGTATCTTGAGTTGGTTCACCATCAGTAATGATAATGACATTGATTTGATCATTACTACACACTGAAAAAGGGCTAGTGTATTTAGTATTACTGTCTCTTTCTATCGTTTTATCTCGAAGCGGTAAACGGCTATTATCGCTTTGTTTACCATAAACAATACTTTTTCCTTGAAAATACTGTGCTGCTTCATATAAAGTTTCACATAAAGGCGTATTACCACTTGCAACTAATTTATTTTCTATAATAGAGAGTAGTTTTGTTCGAGAAGTTAACGTTGACTCATGTATACCATGGGCTATTCTACCGCCATTCCCACCACTATTTGCACTACCCGCATTATAATTAAACACTTGCAAACCAAAGTCTACCTCTGGTGCAGAGTTAATCACATTGGTTACACTCTCTTGGGCAATATCCTTTAGTGAACGTTTAACTGTAGATAAATCTGTTTTATGGTACCAACGTAAGTATTTAGCAGAATACAGTGTAACCAGATCCCCCCCCCAACGTGTATTACTATCTACAACATTCGCTGTATAAAATTCAGGGTTGCTTGCATCCCCTTTACCATCTATTGGATACCCTGTACTTGGGTTAGGTAAGTTAGTTAAAACCCCTCCGTTAAGATATTTACTTCCATTAGCATTATTACTGGCGTTAATATCACTTTCACAATCTATTAGGCTAATATTACTGCCATCAGTAGTTAATAGTTCTGACCATTTACCTGACTGCCCTTGATATGTATATTGCCTTACACGACCAGTATAAAAACCATACTTAGCCAGCGATGTTTTCGCCGTGTCACAACCATTAATATTTACATTAAATTTGCGTAACTCGCTAGCATCAGAAGGTTTAGGAATATCAGAGACGGGTGTTTTACCTTTGGTATAAAAAATATAATTATCACCAGTAGTACCATCGTAACTCCCTGCGGGGTTATAGGCTGGTTTAACCCACTTTTTATCTCCCATACTCCCTGATGTATCAAAAATAATTAGAACTTGACTTCTTGTTTTACCAAATGAACTACTATCACCAAGATATAATTCAATATCTTCAGCAAATGCCGTAGCTGATAAAAAAACCAGAATACTGGTAGTAAAACTAACGAGAGCATGATGAGTTCTTTTTAATAATTTACTCTTATTATGTATTGTAAACTGGACTAACCCGTTCATTTTAAACTCCTTAAACAAATATGCTCAACATTAATCATGGTTGCCGAAACAACAGTTAGAATTTGCTGCTATATTCATTACTTTAATAACTGCTGGACAACACCAGAAGTTGCTCCGATATTACTACTGTTTGTACGTCCATAATCCCTAGCTACTTGCAGCCTTAAATAATTACAAGTAAAAACACCTGTCGATGAAGCTAATTTTGAATGCGGACAATCAAGTTCTAAATTGTATTGATTATTGGCAACATTAACGCTAGCGGTTGCTTGAGTATTTGTGCCTGGTAACAATGCTGCTTGATCATTAATAGGAAAATTATTTCCCATAACAGGACGAGCAAAACGATTTACTTTGCCTGGCGCCACTTGATTAAAAATGACCTCATCTACAGCACTTAATACTGACTCTTTCGCAATTAACTGCTCCTCACTTGCCCCTGACATTTTCATGTCTGTCGTTGTGTTTTGCATTAAAGCGGCAGCTACAGCCGTTAGCGCAACTAAAAAAACGAGAGAAACAATCAATACAACGCCTTTTTGTTTAGATTTGGAAAACTTCATATTAACCTCTCGGATAGTCTAAATTACAATTTTTATAAATTTACCATGCGGTAATTTGGCTGTTATATAACGTTATAGTTGAACTAAATAATAACCGACGATAATTATCATCAACCGTGTAGTCAATATCACCTAGCTTATAAGTGCTTTTATTTTCATATTTATTATCAGGTAATACATTACGCGCTAGTACATAAATTTTAACGGCTAGTATTCGAGTACCACCTGCATTATCCCATAAATCTGAAGTCATATTATCAGCAGAAATAAAGGCGTCTACTATGCCATATCCTGCGGCAGTTGGATTCGTATCAGTATCAACACCATACATGAAACGGATCATTTCAATCCCATCAATAATGGGGGCAAAAGACATTCGCGTTGTTAACTGCCCTTGCATTAACACAGGTACGGTATCAGTTCCTTGGGGCTCGTCTCTTACATAATATACATGATGCTGATATTGCCATACTTGTGCATTTGAAAGGTTAGGCACTGCGCCTTTAGGGAAAAGAATACCGTTAGTCATATTGGTAACTAAAAAGAAATTGTCAGTAACGGTTGCTATCACAGGTACAGGTTGCGCAGGAGGTACCGCTGGTATTTCAAGAGGTGAAGCTAAAACACGCTTTATTTGTATAACATCAGAACCCAAACGTGCATCATCGAAACACCCCATAGGGTCAGCATTAGTAACAGTTTCCCCCCAAAGGGTACGAAAAGGACCTATTCCATTAGGGAAAGTACCATTATTTAATCCCGAACCAGTACACTCATTGCCTACCGCTAAAGCACCTGACCTTGTAATGGCTACCCCTCCAAATGTACCAACATAACTTCCCCAAAAATTCTGCCGTAATAAATCATCACTGAGAACACTAATGGCAAAACGACCATTCTCTTGTAACTCACCATAACCTGTAGTTTCTGCCGTTGTAGTTCGCATTCCAACAAAGATGCTCATCACACCAGCAAAAAGCACTAAGCCTACAGCCAATGAAATCATCAATTCAAGCAGAGAAAACCCCCTCTGTTTTTTGTTTGTTTCATTTTTAGTCATATATTGCATATCGCTTGTAATTAAGTTGGCAAGTATAAATTAAATAATAAAGGCTTGAACAACCACCTGTCTGCGCTTATCACTAGTGGCACCACAGGCAGCAGCCTTATTAGCATCAGTCATTGCTTGTTTACCTTGCCAATTAATCACAACAGTGATTGCATTGGCATTGACAAAAACACACCCTAGCCCACCTAATAAGCCACCAGCACTATCACCTGCCAATGTCACATCTGCGCCCATTATTGCTTGTTCCCATTCATGCTGATCATTAACTACTATTTGCGCAGGAGTACACAAAGCACCGAATAAATTACACCGATTAGCTGGTGCTGCATAATTATTGCCACCATAATCAGTACCAGCATAAGCAGCTAAATTAGCAGGATTGTTTGCCCGCATTCTAGCCACAATATCTTGTGCCAAACTGGAAGCAAGTGAACGTTGCATTGCATCAAAACTACCTTTTTTAGCATTTGCTTGCATTGCAACAGCACCTAGAATACCTGTTACTATAATGACGAAGGCAACTAAAACCTCAATAAAAGTCATACCTTTTTGTTTTACTGCGCCTTTATTCATAGTGCGATTAAGGTATTGAGTGTTAATACGTTTAGGCATTTTTTTCTCTCTTTATAGATTTTATATTGTCTACTAGAATTATGGTCAAAGACATATAAAGCTAACGGTAACAAGACAGATTTGAAAAGAGTGATTTTCATTTGGGGGAATGTGAAAAAAGTTCTTTTTATATTATTGTTATTAAAGTAACAATGATTAATAGTATGATTACACTTATGCCATTTTTTAAATCCTTTTTTTGACATAAAAAGGCTTAGAGCCAATTTCGCTATTGCTAAAGGCTCTTGGAAAAATTCACATGTGCTAAAAATCACTCGCGTGAACCGCATTAACCCATATCCTTTTTTCTACTTAACATCCATAAAATACAGTCTATATATCTTCGTATGCTGACTATCCCATTTGTCCATATATCCTTGGGAAAGCTTGTGTACATAGCCTTACCTATCTAATTTTGATTAATTAATAGGCAACTTAAGGTTAGCGTAATTCTGCAGGAACTGCAAATACAATATTTTCTTCGCGCCCTGGGTATTCATTAACTTCTTGACCACCCAACTTCTTTAGTGCCTCAATAACTTGCCTAACTAAAATAGCAGGTGCTGAAGCGCCAGCAGTCACACCAATTTTATTAACACCATCAAGCCAAGAAGTTTCAATGTTGTCAGCGGTGTCAATTAAATAAGACCTTGTACCTATTTTTTCAGAAACTTCTCTTAAGCGATTTGAATTTGAGCTATTTTTTGCACCAACAACTAATAATAAATCCACTTGACTAGCAATAGCACGCACTGCATCCTGTCGGTTTTGTGTTGCATAACAAATATCGTCTTTTCTAGGCCCTTCAATTTTTGGAAACTTTTCTTTTAGTGCATCTATTACATTAGAGGTATCATCAACTGACAAGGTTGTTTGACTGCAATAGTATAATTTTTCTGGGTTTTTCACTTCAAGCTTAGAAACATCATTAGCAGACTCAACAAGATAAATACCAGCAGTTGCACTGTCATATTGCCCCATAGTTCCTTCTACTTCAGGGTGACCTTCATGACCAATAAGAATACATTCAATGTTCTTTCTACTAACACGAGACACTTCCATATGTACTTTTGTAACTAAGGGACAAGTAGCGTCAAAAACTTTTAGCGCTCTCGATTTAGCTTCATGACGAACTGTTTTTGACACACCATGAGCACTAAAAATGACAGTACTGTCATCAGGTACTTCATTAATTTCGTCAACAAAAATTGCTCCACGGCTTTTTAAGCCATCAACCACAAATTTATTATGAACAACCTCATGGCGTACATAAATAGGGGCACCAAATAAATCCAAAGCACGGTCAACAATGCTAATAGCACGGTCGACACCAGCACAAAAACCACGGGGGTTTGCTAAAATAATTTCCATAAAATTCTCAATGCCATGTTTTTTATAATACTACCATAAACACACTATTTAACTTTATAGTATCTCAACCACGTCAATAACAAAAGTAACTGGTTGCCCTGCTAATGGGTGATTAAAATCAATAGTCACAGAGTTACCATTCACTTCCTTTATCATACCTGGTAAATCACCACCTGGCTGTGAAAAAGTGATGATATTACCAACCTTTGCAGGTACTTCAGCTGAAAACTTATCAATATCCATATAATGGATATTGTCTGGATTTGACTCTCCAAACGCATCTACAGCATCAAGTGTAAACTCTTTACTGCTACCTGCAGTCATTCCAAGTAATTGTGCTTCAAAGGCCGCAGAGATACTTTGATCTCCCATAATAATTTTAGCTGGTTTATTATTGACTTTCGTACTATCAGCTGCTGAGCCATCACTTAATTTCATGGTGATATGTACTAAAATACTAGAATTGGCTTGAATCGTTTTATCAATTGTCATTATTTATCTTCTTTACTTTCCGTTGAGTGCTAATACATTTATCAAAAATAAGCCTACTTATGACTTTTTAGAATCATCTTTAGTAATAAATGAATCTAAAATCATAAAAGCAGCACCAATGAAAATCATTGAGTCTGCCACGTTAAAGGCAGGAAAGTGATTACCTGCCCAATGAAAATCTAAAAAATCAATAACATAACCAAACATCACACGATCTATTAAATTTCCTACCGCACCACTTAACATTAAAGCAAACGCGATACCTAATAAGGTTTGTGATCTAGGTGTTTTAGCAAGCCAAATTATAAAGACTATACTTGCAATTGCGGCAATTGCCGTAAAAAACCAACGTTGCCAACCACCTTGATCAGCTAAAAAGCTAAAAGCAGCCCCTAAATTATGCACGTAAGTAATATTAAAAATGGGTAATACTTCAAATGATTCATAAAGATTAAATACACCAACAACCCACTGTTTTGTTACTTGATCAAACACCAAGCAAAGCAGTGTTAGCCAAAGCCAACGTAACCCCGTTTCTGTAAAAAGCTTATTCAATTAAATATTCTCTTTCTTATTTCTAAACAATTATTAACAAATAGCAATTGTTCAAAGTCATTTACTGCAAGAGCAAGAAGAATGCACGAAGCCTATGACTATAGGTGAGTACATTCTACCCCGTTATTGCAGAAAAATAGCTAAGAACAAAAGTTATTTAAGCATATTTTCGAAGTTCGCCTTCACCATCAACATTCGTAATACAACGCGCACAAAGCTCAGGATGCGTTTCGTGACTACCCACATCTTCAGTTACATGCCAACAACGCTCACATTTTTTGCCTTCTGCTGCTGAAACGGATAACCATAAGCCATCAACATCTGTGGATTCTACACCTGCAGGAACTTGCCCTTCACCTGTAACTACTTCAACACTGGCTTTTGAGGTAATTAGCACAAAACGTAACTCTTCACCTAATTGCGTTAATTTTTCAGCTAAATTTGCGGTGGCATATAAAGTGATTTGTGCCTCTAACGCTTTGCCTACTATTTTTTCTTTACGAGCAAGTTCTAACGCACGATTAACTTCTGTTCGAACCAATAATAATTCGCTCCAGTAGTCGTTTCCTAATACTGTATCAGCGGGCATAGTTACTAAACCGTCAAACCAAACACCTGTGAAAACAAACTCATCACGTTCACCCGTTGCAGGTGTTGGTAATGCTTGCCAAATTTCTTGTGCAGTAAAAGATAATATTGGCGCCATCCAAGCCGTCATTGCTTCGGCAATTAAGTACATTGCAGTTTGACATGAACGACGAGCATTTGAATCAGCTTTAGCTGTGTATTGTCTATCTTTAATAATATCTAAATAGAAGCCACCAAGCTCTGTTGTACAGAAGTTCATTAATTTATGAACGACAACATGAAATTCATATTCATTATAAGCATTAATAATTTCTGCTTGTAAATGTGCTGCTTTATCTACTACCCAACGGTCTAACGCCACCATATCTTCAAAAGCAACAGAATGTTGTGCTGGCTCAAATCCATTTAAGTTTGAAAGTAAGAAACGTGATGTATTTCGAATACGACGATACGCATCTGCTTGACGTTTAAATATTTCATCTGACACCGTAATTTCTTGCGTATAGTTAACCGACGCTGTCCATAATCGTAAAATATCAGCACCTAAATTATTAGTTATTTCAGATGGTGTTACCACGTTACCTAATGATTTAGACATTTTATGGCCATTTACATCAACGGTAAAGCCATGTGTAAGTACTTGCCTATAAGGTGCTTTGCCCGTCATAGCAACAGATGACATCATTGATGACATAAACCAACCACGATGTTGATCTGAACCCTCAAGATATAAGTCAGCAATATCATCAAATTCTTCTCGGGCATTAATCACTGAATAATGTGTTGTACCAGAATCAAACCAAACATCTAGGGTGTCAGGAACTTTAATAAACTCATCAGCATCATCACCAATAAGCTCATTTGCTTCTAAATCAAACCAAGCTTGAATGCCTTCTTTTTCAACACGCTGAGCAACTTCTTCAATAAGCTCAATACTACGAGGATGCAAGGCCCCAGTATCTTTATGAATAAATAAAGCAATAGGCACCCCCCAAGTACGTTGACGTGAAATGCACCAGTCTGGTCGACCTTCAACCATTTTTTCAATACGGCTTTGACCCCAATCGGGGATCCATTGAGTTTTTTCAATTTCTTTTAATGAGTCACTACGCAAACCTTTTTTATCCATCGCGATAAACCACTGTGGCGTCGCACGAAAAATAATCGGGGTTTTATGACGCCAACAATGCGGATAAGAATGTTCAAAGGCATGATGGTGCACTAATGCGCCTTTCTCTTTTAGCACTTCAACAACACTTGCATTCGCTTTAAACACATGTTGCCCTGCAAACAAAGGTGTATCTTCAAGATAAACACCATTAGCGCCTACAGGATTAGCTACTTCTAAGTTATATTGTTTGCCTACCACAAAATCGTCAACACCATGACCAGGCGCAGTATGAACACAACCAGTACCTGAGTCTGTGGTAACGTGGTCACCCAAAATAACAGGAACAGTAAAGTCATAAAAAGGATGTTGTAATTGAACTAATTCTAATTCACTACCTTTACAAAACCCTAATGCATGGTACTTATCAATACCAAATCTATCCATACACGAGGTAACTAAATCAGACGCGATAACTAAGCGTAATTTTCCAGCCTCGCCCTGTGGTAAAGTTTCACATTGTACCAAGGTATATTCAACATCGGCATTTACTGAAACCGCACGGTTTGCAGGTAATGTCCACGGTGTAGTTGTCCAAATAACCATGCCCATCTGACCTGACCCCGTATGACCTTCGGGATGAGAAAACTTATCTGCAACACTTTCCTCATTAATATCAAATTTCACATCAATGGCAGGTGAATGCTTATCTTTGTATTCAACTTCAGCTTCGGCTAAAGCAGAACCACAATCTGTACACCAATGCACAGGTTTAAAACCTTGTTGTAAATGACCGTTTTCAGCAATTTTACCTAATGCACGAATAATATTAGCTTCGGTATTAAAGTCCATGGTTAAATAAGGTTTATCCCAATCTGCAAATACACCTAAACGTTTAAAATCTTCTCGTTGGCCATCAACTTGCTTAATTGCATATTCACGACATTTTTGACGAAACTGAGCAGCAGTCACTTTATGGCCTGGCTTACCTACTTTTTTCTCAACCATTAATTCAATTGGCAAACCATGACAATCCCAGCCGGGTACGTAAGGCGAGTTGAAATCTGACAATGTTTTTGACTTAACAATAATATCTTTTAATATTTTATTTACTGCATGACCTAAATGAATACTCCCATTAGCGTACGGAGGGCCATCATGCAAAATGAATGATTTTTTACCTTTTTTTGCAGCACGAATTTTTCCGTACAAGTCTTTAGCGGCCCATTCTTTGAGCATGTTAGGTTCACGGTTTGCCATGTTGCCTTTCATCGCAAAGGATGTTGCTGGCAAGTTTAAGGTTTGTTTATAATCACTCATTAAAATCATTATCCGGTTGTTTTATTTGTTCAAATTGTCAGACAATTGCCTAACTTACATTATTTCATACAGTTTAATACTTGTTTCGCTTGCTCACTATCTAACTTAATTTGTGCTGTTAACGCTGCTAAGCTATCAAACTTCATCACTTGACGAAGCTTTTTCTTAATAACCACTTCAATACATTGGCCATATATGTCGTTGTTGAAGTTAAAAATATGAACTTCTAATTGTTGCCTAGCACCGTTAATAGTTGGCCTAGCTCCAATATTGGCAACACCGTTAAAAGTGCCATTTATTGTTTTCACTTTTACGGCAAAAACACCATTTAAAGGAGACTTTTGTCTTTTCAATAACACATTGGCAGTTGGAAAACCTAATTGTCGACCACGCTTATCTCCATGAAACACTTTACCAATAATTGAATAAGGCCTACCTAGCATGTTTTCTACAACAGTTAAGTTGTCATGCTCTAACGCTTCTCTTATCGCTGTGCTGCTAATCCGACAATTGGCCATTTTACAACTAGCGGTATCGGTAACCTCAAAGCCAAAATGTTTTCCCGCTTCAGTCAACATAGTAAAATCGCCTCTGCGATTTTTACCAAAATGAAAATCATCGCCAACAATTAAATGCTTAATCCCCAACTTTTCAACCAATAGGTTTTCTATAAATTTTTCTGCGCTTTGACTAGCAAACTTTCGCGTAAAATTAACACAAATTAACCGTTGCACACCTAATTCAGCCAAAAGCGCATATTTATCACGTAAACGACACAGCCTTGCGGGCGCTTTGTCTGGTGCAAAAAGCTCTTGTGGTTGAGGTTCAAATACTAACACAGCAGCCACACAATTTAGCGCTTTTGCTTTTGCTACTAAGGCAGAAATAACTCGCTGATGCCCTTTGTGAACACCATCAAAATTACCAATAGTTAATACACAGCCATGATCTTCAGGCTGAATATTATGTATACCGCGAACTAACTGCATTACTATTTAAATCACCTTGTAACAATCAAAATTTGAACAGCGACTATTTACACATAAATAAGGGCCAGATACGCCACAACTATTTTTAAAGCTGAATATTTATGTATACCGCGAACTAGCTGCATTAATTACAGCACTAAGCGAAAAGCAAAAAACTTTATATTGACTGTTTATAAAAATAAATCGCCGAATTATATATTAAAGCGCAATAATAATCAGTACTTCAGCCATTTTTTTTTAGACTTTTAGATTGGTATTCATTTCAACTTTTTACTTTAAAGTCACCCAACCGAATACCAAGCAAAAAAATCATAATAAAGTAACTCAAACAGCCAACACTAATACAAAGCACCAGCTGAAATATTTGCTCTAAAAAAGCCATTGAAAGCCAAACTTTAAAATCTGCAGATAATTGATAAACAACAGCAGCCATTACGCTCGCGGCAAGCATTAACTTGCCAATAAATATTTTAGTATTAATTGAAATGTGATAGATATTAGCCTGCTTTAAACCTCTGTATAACATCCAAGCATTTAAGGTTGCCGACATAGTTGTCGCTATTGCCAAGCCCACATAACCAAAAAATGGCGCTAACATTAAATTAAAAATCATATTAGCGACCATTGCTTTAATACCTATTTTCACAGGTGTTTTTGTATCTTGTCTCGCATAATATCCTGGTGCTAATACTTTAATAAACATAAAACTTAATAGGCCAGAAAGGTAAGCAAATAAAGCCATAGACACTTGTAACACGTCTGTTTGGCTAAACTCACCTCGCATAAAAAGTACCATAATAATTGGTTGTGCTAACACCATTAACCCAGCCAATGCAGGCCAACCGAATAGACTAATAACTTTAATTCCCCAATCGAGGGTAGCACTAAATTGCTTAGGATCGTTCTTACTGTGTAACTTTGATAAACTGGGTAACACAACGGTAGCAATACCAATCCCGAATAACCCCAACGGAAACTCTAACAATCTATCAGCATAATAAAGCCAACTAATAGAGCCTGTAATTAAGAAACTAGCAATTAAAGTATCCAGTAATAAATTAATCTGTGTAACAGAAACACCAAATAATGCAGGCACAATCAATTTTCGAATTTTGGTCACGCCTTGACTATGCCAAGACCAACACGGCTTGACTAAAACATTTGCTTTAAACAAAAACGGTATTTGAAACAAAAATTGAATTAATCCCCCTAAAAAAACTCCCCAAGCTAAAGCATACGCAGGGCTTTGTGTGTATTCAGCCCCATAAATAGCCATTAAAATAATGGCAATATTGAGCAATACAGGAGTAAAAGCAGCAACAGCAAACTGCCCTAGTGTATTTAATACAGCACCAGCAAGCGCAGTAAAACTAATAAACCATAAATAAGGAAAAGTGATTTTTAACAAACTTGCTGCTAATTCAAATTTTTCTCCGCCAACACTGGCTGAGCCATTATTTAGCCAATCTAAAAACCAACCACCACCGAACAACATAACAAACAAGGGCGATGCTAACATACCAAAAAGTGTTACCAAGGTAATGACAACGCCTAAAGTGCCTGAAACCTGTGCAATTAATCGTCGTGTTTCATCAAGAGAAATTACTTGTTCTTCTTCAATTACATTTTTATTGTTATTACGGTTAATTAAAGCTGTTTTTTCATCTCGCGTATGATACTCGCTTAATACAGGAACAAAAGCCTGCGCAAAAGCACCTTCTGCAAAAAGACGTCTAAAAAAATTAGGAATTTTGTTGGCAAATAAAAATACATCTGCCATGACACCTGCACCCATCACATTAGCAATAACTACATCGCGAACTAATCCTAAAACACGAGAAATCAAGGTCATCGCACTCACAATCAAACCTGATTTAATTAACTTTTTACTCAAAAAAAAACCCTTCTTATGTCATGCTAAAAGTCGCACAAAAAAATAATTACTATTATGTGATGATTTTACCTATTTAAACAATGTATACTTGCAACGTTCACAACATACTTGGTTTACTTGGTTAAATAATAAAACTTAGTAATACCAACGATATTCCTTATAGTTGCTTTCTCTATACTTTTTATTATAAATTTTTATTAGGTATTTTGTGACAAAGCAATTAAATCATTTGACAATAAGCTAGAAAACAGGCATATTTTGTCGCCTTAAATTTAAGCTTACATATTACACACTTTAGGAGTTCACCTTGGCTAACTCAAAGCAAGCTAAGAAGCGCGCTACACAATCTGAAAAGCGCCGTCAAAATAATGCAAGTCGTCGCTCATTGATGCGTACTTTAGTAAAAAAAGTAATCGCAGCTATTGAAGCTGGTGACAAAGAAGTAGCATCGAAAGAATTAGCTGCTGCAACACCAATTTTAGATCGTTACGCAAGTAAAGGTCTTATTCATAAAAACAAAGCTGCTCGTAGTAAGAGCCGTTTAAATGCAGCAGTTAAAGCTTTATAATTTCAACTTATAAAGTAATGTTCATTTTTATGAAATAATATGATTACCTGTTAGGTAAACGTAAAAACCGACTTAATGTCGGTTTTTTTATATCAAAATATTCACTTTTAACAAGTTTTAACGATAGGTTTACACTTTAGTCATTTTTTATTTACCAATGCTATTGCACTTTTCAGTAATTTTTTTTAGTCTCATTGCCAGAAATAAAACCAATAACTATTGAGAACGACAATGATTTTTTTAAAAACAAGTCAACTTAAGCTAAAACGCAGCAAAATTGCAGCTATTGTATTAACTGCAATGGCCACACTGACCGCATGCAATAATGAACCAACCACAACAAATACCACAAAAGCCGCTTATGAAAAAAATATTCAGCGCTCACCTCAATTAATTCCTGAGTTTACAAATCGATTAGATATTTATAAAGAAGTAACACTTTCAGCTGATTTAAGTCGCCTATCTGATAACCAAAAGAAAATGTTAGCTTTACTCATTGATGCCTCTAAAATTATGGATGATTTGTTTTGGCAACAAGCTTTTCCACAAAATAAAAAAGCCTTTTTAGCATCAATTACAGATGAAAAGGTTCGTCGTTTTGCAGAAATAAACTACGGTCCATGGGATAGACTCGACGGAGATAAAGTTTTTTTAACACCGAATAATGAGAAAGCACATGGTGCAGAATTTTATCCTAAAGACATGACTAAAGCAGAGTTTGAACAATCTACGTTAGCCAATAAAGACGGATTATATTCTATCATTTCTCGTAATGACGAAGGACAACTTATAACAATTGCTTATTCTGAATTATACAGTGATGAAATTAACCGAGCTGCCGCCATATTAGAAAAAGCGGCAACCTTTGCAGACGATAAAGAATTTGCCAATTATCTGAATATGCGTGCTAAAGCGTTACGCACTGATGAATACCAAGCATCTGACTTTGCGTGGATGGACATGAAGAATAATCCTATTGATATCGTTATTGGTCCGATTGAAACCTATGAAGATCAATTATACGGCTATAGAGCTGCTTTTGAAGCCTATGTATTAATTAAAGATTTATCATGGAGTGAAAAACTAGCGAAATACGCACAATATTTACCAGAACTACAAAAAGAGCTACCCGTTCCTAAAAAATATAAAGCTGAAGTACCGGGTTCTGATGCCGACTTAAATGCTTACGATGTCATTTATTATGGCGGCCATTCTAATGCGGGCAGCAAAACTATTGCCATAAACTTACCTAATGACGAACAAGTACAATTAAAAAAAGGCACACGCCGATTACAGCTTAAAAATGCGATGCGTGCTAAGTTTGACACCATCATGTTACCTATTGCAAATACCTTAATTGTGCCTGAACAACGTAAAAACGTTACCTTTACTGGTTTTTTTGCAAACACTATGTTCCATGAAGTTGCTCACGGTTTAGGTATAAAAAACACCTTAAATAATAAAGGAACAGTTCGCCAATCATTAAAAGAGCATGCAAGTGCTTTGGAAGAGGGTAAAGCTGATATTCTTGGTTTATACATGATACGTCAATTACTCGAAAAAGGCGCTATAACAGAAGGTAAACTAGAAGAGTACTATACCACTTTCATGGCTGGCATATTCCGTTCAGTTCGTTTTGGTGCAAGCTCAGCACACGGTAAAGCTAATATGGTTCGCTTTAATTATTTCCAAGAGCAAGGAGCATTTGAGCGAAATGAACAAGGTCTCTATAGTGTAAACATGGAGAAAATGGGCAAAGCCATTGATTCTCTTTCAAAACTTATTTTAACATTACAAGGTAATGGTGATTATGAAGGCGTAGCAAAATTAGTTGCTGAAAAAGGGCTAATAAATGCTAATTTAAAATCAGATCTTGCTAAGTTAACTTCAGCGAATATTCCTGTAGATATTGTATTTAAGCAAGGTAAGAAAGTGCTTGGCTTATAAACATACCAAGAGCAAAGGTGTGAATAACTCACACCTTTTTTACATTGATAGATAATCAATACTACCTAGGTAATGATAATATACTTACTAATAAATATATCATAATTAAACATTAGCCTCTAATCTAACATATTTAGAAACCATCACCTTTCCAGTAAGCATTATATTTAACCACAATAACAAAGTGCTTATATGATGAATTAAGCCTCAAATTTTTGTAGAAAATTGATACAAATCAACGTCCCACAAAAGTAAAAACATTAGTATGCATCGGAGTTTATCACACATGTTCTAATGAGAATTTTCAAATGACAAAAAGTAAATCAAAGAACACAGGTAAAGAGCAAACCTTCGCTACTAACCAAATTTTATTATCGACCACTGATATAAAAGGGCGTGTTACTTACGCCAACAATGATTTTTGTCAAATAGCTGGATACTCCAGTGAAGAATTAATTGGTCATGGTCATAATATTGTACGTCATGATGATATGCCTAAAGCGGCTTTTGCTGATTTGTGGTCAACAATTAAAACAGGCCACTCTTGGATGGGGCCTGTAAAAAATAGCTGTAAAAATGGTGATCATTATTGGGTTAATGCTTACGTTACCCCCATTAAGGAAAAGAATGGTGACATTACTGAGTATCAATCGATAAGAACCAAACTTGATGAAAACACTAAAAAACGGGCGGAAAAGACATACCAACAAATAAATAACAACCACCTCCCTTGGTTACTAAAACTAGGCACCATTGACATTACATTATATGTACAACACCTGCTTATAATTATTTCCTTATCTATTCTCACTTTTATTTTTACTACCTCAATTAACTTATTTGCTTCTATCCCATTATTAATATTAACGCTTTTTACCTTGATACTATTTTCACGTTGGCGAATTGGCTATAAAAAAATAATAGCTAAATCAGAAAAAGTATTTAACAACCCACTAATGAGTTACATTTATAGTGGTTCCACCGATAAATTAGGTCATATCAACTTAGCACTAAATATGCGAAAAGCTGAATTGAATGCCATTATAGGACGAGTAACTGACTTAAGCCTTAATGTAAATAACATCGCTCAAGAAACCGCGAACAATGGTACCCACATAACGAATATTCTCGATGAACAAAGCCTAGAAGTAGAGCAAGTAGCTACAGCAATGAATCAAATGAAAATCGCTATTAATGAAGTTGGCGTTTCAGTTTTTGATGCTAGCGATGCTTCAACCCAAGGAAAAGAATTAAGTAAAATTGGAGTTCAAGCCGTAAAAAGAACAATTAACTCAATCCAGTCTTTATCTTCACAATTAACAAGTGTTGAAGCCGTTATAGGAAAACTCGCAGAGCGTTCACATGAAATATCAGCAATTTCAAATGAAATTAGCTCAATAGCAGATCAAACTAATTTACTAGCACTTAATGCTGCAATTGAAGCCGCCCGAGCAGGCGAACAAGGCCGAGGATTTGCGGTGGTTGCAGATGAAGTAAGAGCCTTGGCACAATGGACACAGCAATCAACAGAAGAAATAAGTAAAACATTGGCATCATTAAACCAAGAGTCACTACAAGCTATTGAAGCTATTAATGATGGTATCAAGCTGGTGGATGAGTGCGTTAACTTAGCCAATAATACTGACCAAAGCTTACAAGACATTGATACAGAAGTAGATAAAATATCTACCATTAATTATCAAGTAGCTTCCTCGGTTGAAGAACAATCTGTCGTTACCGAACAAATTAATGACAACACAAATAAAATACAAAACATAGCAAATACGGGTGCTGAAGAGGGAAAGAAAACCCAAACGCTGAGCCAGAATTTATTACAAGAATTAAACATACTCCATAACTTAATTCAGCAATTTGATAGTAAATAAATTATTGTCAAATTAACCTAATTACTTCATAGTGGTCAGACTTGTTACTTCTGAATTTTAAAGGTTTTCAATGAATAACTTTGATTTTATCATTATTGGCGGCGGCTCAGCGGGTTGTGTTTTAGCAGACAAGTTATCAGCTTGTGGTCAGTATCAAATTTGTTTATTAGAATCAGGTCCTAAAGACAAACACTGGAGTATTCATATGCCGCTAGGCATTATTGAATTAATGAAGGATAAAATCCTTAATTGGCAATTTAACTCCGCGCCAGAGCCAACACAAAGCAATCGCAGAATATTTAACCCAAGAGGAAGAATGTTAGGCGGTAGTAGTTCAATTAATGCCATGTTATACATTCGCGGCCAAAAAGAAGATTACGACCATTGGCGTGATCTCGGTAATGAAGGCTGGTCTTTTGAAGACGTATTACCCTACTTTAAAAGCACGCAACATCAAGAGCGCGGTGAAGATGAATTTCATGGCACAAATGGCCCTTTGAACGTTGCAGATTCATCGTCAAAACCACCTGTTCATGATAGTTTCATCTCATCAGCTCAGCAGGCTGGCTACCCATTGAATAATGACTTCAATAGCGAGAGTCAAGAGGGCGTTGGTTATTATCAAGTAACTCAAATAAATGGTCAACGTTGCAGTGCCGCTAAAGCCTTTTTAACGCCTAATTTACATCGCAGTAATTTAACCGTTATTACCGATGCGCATGTACAAAAAATACTAGTTAACGATAAAGTGGCCACAGGCGTATGTTATAAAAGCAAAGGAAAAAAACATAATATTTTCGCTAAAAAAGAAGTCTTATTAAGTGCTGGGGCTTTCAATTCTCCACAACTTTTAATGCTATCAGGCATCGGTCCAGCGGATGAATTAACTAAACATGATATTGCTTTAGTACATGAATTACCCGGTGTTGGGCAAAATCTCCAAGATCACCCTGATACCGTTATAGTGACGCATCACAAGCGCGATGATTTACTGGCAATCCGCCCTAAAGCAGCGTGGTGGCTATTCAAACAAGCATTGAAGTACTTTCCATTATCATTAAATAAAACACCCGCGGAGAAAAAACGCAGTGGTATTTTAACGTCTGTAGTAGCAGAATCTGGCGGTTTTATTAAGTCAAAACCTAACTTGTCAAGACCCGACTTACAGTTACACTTTATTCCTGCAGCCTTTGATAACCATGGTCGAAACTTAAAAATGTTACTAAACTATGGCGTATCAATTCACACGTGTCTATTGCGCCCTAAAAGCCGAGGTAGTGTAACCTTGTATGGTAATAAAGCAAACTTACACCCTAAAATCACGTTAAACATGCTTGACCACGAAGATGATCAAAAAGATATGATCCAAGCAGTTAAAATTGCCCGATCAATTTTAGCTCAAGCCCCCTTAAGTAAAAACAATGGCAAAGAAATATTTCCTAGTGAACAAACACAAAGTGACGAAGATATTTTGGCCTTTTTGAGAAACAAAGCCAATACTATTTACCACCCAGTAGGTACTTGCAAGATGGGTAATGATGACATGGCCGTTGTAGACAACAACTTAAAAGTACATGGTATTCAAAATTTACGTGTTATAGACGCTTCTATTATGCCAACGCTCATTAGCGGCAACACTAATGCACCAACGATCATGATTGCAGCTAAAGTTGCTGACGTTATTTTGGCTGAATACGCAAACTAAGCGAAGTATTAACATACAGTAATCTGATTGTAATATAATTCTCAGTATTCAGGTCATATAGTAAACACTCCCTTGCTAAAGACTAAAGATGAAAATTTTAACACTTCTAAAATCAGCGCGATATCTTCTGTTAATCTGCATAATGTGGGGATTTAGCGCTAATGCTACTGATTATCCAACCGCGCCAGCCTGGCAATTACACACTCAAAATGGCGAGAACATCTCACTCAGTGATTATCAAGGTAAACCCATTATTTTGCACTTTTGGGCCACTTGGTGCCCCTATTGTAAGAAGCTTCAACCTAAATTAGTGGCGCTTGAAGAAAAATATCAAAAGTCAGGTATAAAGCTAATCGCCATTAGTTTTAACGAAGATGAAGATGCGCGACCTCAAAATGAAATAAATGCCCGAGGTTATCACTTTATCACCGCTGTAAATGGTGAATCCGTCGCCATGTTATACGGTGTAAGAGGCACACCAACAACTTTTTTTATTAATCGCCAAGGTAAAGCTATTTACAAATCAACAAGCTCCGATATTAATAACCCTAAACTAGTGTTAGCGGTTGAAGAGATAATTAAGCCATAATTATCTGATTGCTAGTCACAAAAAAGGGAAGTAAATTACTTCCCTCTTTATATTTATAACTCTCTGTTAATAACTAAAAAACAAAGTCATCAGCATCAAGCGCCATCATTGAATTAGCACCATTTGCTACACAAGCGGCATGACCATTAGCTCTTGGTAAAATACGTTGAAAATAGAATCGTGCGGTTTTAATTTTAGCTTCATAGAATGCTTTATCATCATCACCAGCTGCCAATTTATCTTGCGCTACTTTAACCATTTTCGCCCAAAAATAAGCCAGTGTTAAATAACCAGAATACATCAAGTAGTCCACTGACGCAGCACCTACTTCATCAGGGTTTTGCATCGCTTTCAAGCCTAACGTTTCAGTCATTTTTTGCCAATCACCACCAAAGGTCATTATAGGTTGAATGAACTCTTGCATCGCTTCATTACCTGCATTTTCAACGCAAAATGCGGTTACTTCAGCACCAAAAGGTTTTAATATCGCACCTTTAGAACCTAAAATTTTACGTGCTAATAAATCAAGCGCTTGAATACCTGTTGTGCCTTCATACAAGCAGCTAATTTTAGTATCGCGCATCAACTGTTCCATGCCCCACTCTTTAATAAAGCCGTGGCCACCAAACACTTGAACACCATGGCTAGTACACTCTAGCCCAAGTTCAGTTAAAAACGCTTTTGCAATTGGTGTTAACAGCGCCATTTTGGTTTCCGCATTGGCTTTTTCTGTTTCATCAGTACTTGCGTGACCAATATCAACTAATTGCGCTAAATAACCAATTAACGCACGACCACCTTCAGCAATCGACTTTTGTGTTAACAACATACGACGAACATCAGGATGAACAATAATAGCATCTGCAGGGCCATCTGGATTTTTAACACCTGACAAAGAACGCATTTGCAAACGGTCTTTTGCATAAGCTAAAGCCCCTTGGAATGACGCTTCTGCTGCTGCAACACCTTCAGAAGCAACTCCTAAACGCGCCGCATTCATAAACGTAAACATACAGTTTAAACCACGATTTACTTCACCAATTAAATAACCTTTAGCACCATCAAAGTTAATAACACACGTTGCATTAGCATTGATCCCCATTTTGTGTTCAATTGATCCACAAGAAACAGCGTTTCTATCACTCACTTCGCCAGCTTCTGTTACGTTAAATTTAGGTACAATAAAGAGTGATATACCACGGCTACCTTCTGGAGAGCCAGGAATTCTAGCAATAACAATATGTACAATATTGTCAGATAAGTCATGCTCACCCGCTGAAATAAAAATTTTGGTTCCTGTTAGTGAATAGCTACCATCATCATTAGGTTCTGCTTTTGTACGTAACATGCCTAAGTCAGTTCCACAATGCGGCTCCGTTAAACACATGGTGCCTGTCCACGAGCCTTCAACTAATTTAGGCATAAAGGTATTTTTTTGCAATTCGCTACCATGGGCCTCAATGGTTGCTAATGCACCGTGACTTAAGCCAGGGTACATAGCAAAACTGTGGTTAGCTGCTGATGTTAATTCACCAATAGCAATATTTAATGAATGCGGTAAACCTTGACCGCCAAATTTTTCTGATTGAGATAATGTTGGCCAACCACCTTCCACATATTGTTGGTAAGCTTCTTTAAAGCCGTCAGGTGTTGTTACAACACCGTCGTTCCATGTACAGCCTTGCGCATCACCACTTTGATTTATTGGGGCTATTACTTGTTCAGTAAATTTCGCTGCTTCACTGATAATAGCGTCAACCATATCAAGGCTAGCATCTTCATAACCTAATTTTTGATAGTGGCTATCACAATCAAGTAATTCTTGCATGACAAACTTCATGTCTCTAATCGGCGCTTTATATTCTGGCATAGGGTTCTCCAATAATTAATTGAGTTGTTTTACGAAAATCAACACAACTGGTCAGTGGTCAGACTTTCAAACAGGTGTTTGATTAAATCATGTTCCTAGTATTTTTAAAAGAAATTTTTTGAAAGTTTCTGTATTAGTGTAGAAGTAAAAGCAAAAAAGGAGCGAAAATGCTCCTTTTTTATCTTTTATAAATAGCTTATTACAAGCCCGAGGAAAGACAGAGCACTATGGTAATATTGTTACAACCTCAACTTGAGATTCAAGCGTTTCGTCAGTAGAAGCATCAACATTAATAAATAAACGCTGAGCATCAGCTGACAATTTAATACGTGTTGGCAGCCTACCTTGTGTATAAGTTGTTGAAGTAACATTTTGATTTTCACCATAAGTCGCTAAATAAAACCCAAGCGCGTTAGAGCCATTAAATCTTAAATAATTTGGATTACCTGCATTGTTTTTTTCCAAAAATAACGTCACTACGCTAGTACTCGCTTCGAGTAAACCATTGTCCACAAAATCATCACCATCAAAACTAATCCACTCACTAGACTCACTAATTGCATAAATATTTTGTTCATCATCAGAGACCATAAAATCAATAATACGTTTGCCTTCAGGCAATAATCTAGGGCGATATTCATGTGTTAACGAAACTGAAATTTTATCATCGCCAAAGTCATTAACTTCTGGCATGTATCGTTTAATGCTTGCCGCATCGTAATCTAACGCAAACAGTGTATTTTTTTGTGCAGCAACATCAATTTCACTAGCCAAAAAAGCATTAGCCCCATCCCAAAATAATACTTGTAGGTTTTCGTCTGCAAATTCTAATACTTGTGTAATAACGAAGTAGCGACCTAAAAGTCTAACTATATCGGTAGGCTCAGATAAAACATTGCTATCAACTATTTCAGTAATAATATTATCAGCAAGATTTACTTTATAACGATGAACCAATTCAGAAGTCGTTTCATCTTCTGGATTAATCACGGTTTCAACGGCTTTTGCTAATAAATAATCACCTGCAGGATGCATAATTAACTGTTCTAACACTGTGTTTTCAGGTGAAACAGTTAACGTGGATTCAAGTGTCCCAGTGTACTGATGATAAGTTTTTAATTGATTGTCCACCGCAACATAAAATTTAGGAAATAATGGCGAGGGAAGTATTTCATTGCTATTAATTTCTAAACTTTCTAATACTGTATTTTCAACAACCAAATCACTATTGTAAAAATTAACATTAATCGTTTCACTCACAACACCTGTTTTTTCACTAGCAGCAATAGTTACTTGGGCTAAAGAGCTTGCATTCATTGGGGCAGCTGCTGGATCAGCAGTAATCATTAATTGGGTGTTATTAATTGGAGTTAAAGTTAGCCAATTTGCCTCTGTAGATGCCAGCCATTCAATTGTTTGTGCGCTATTATTGCTAATTGTTATAACTCTTTCTAATGCTGAAATAGCACTGGTTGAAGCTAATGAAATGCTGGGTTGTTCGGCTAACATGTAGATATTATCAAGCGCCAACTCAACAGGAACCAATTTAGTATCACCCGATGCTATTTCAGTTAAAACAATATTACCTTGTTGTAAACCTGGGCTTGTAAATGAAGTAACATCAGGAGTTACTTCAATTTCTGTCTCGCCACTGCCAGAGGTTATGTCTAATGACAACCAATCAACGTCAGTAGTAGCTGTCCACTCACTAACTTCGCTGGCAATAGTGATACGTTGAGAAGGCAGGTTTTCAACCCCAAAAGTTCCATTATATTTTACTTTCTGGGTGTCAACGGCCAGCTCCCATACTAATAATGAAACCTCAATATCATGCGAGGAAAATTGGGTCAAATCTTCATTACTTGTCGCTAAACGTAACGTTGTAGTGTAGGTATCAGCAGCATAAAGCTGTGCATTAACAACATCTATATATATCGTTGCTGAAGTGTCTGTAACATTTTCGGTGCGATATTCTAACCAACCAACTGGAGTCTCATCAGGTGCATAACCAACCAATAATCCCTCACCGACAAAGTTCACTTCTATCGCAATGGTACTCGTTGATTCCTGTAAAATCTCATTAGTAAAGTGAGCCTCATTAAGATCAGCAGAAATAGACAAAACGACTTCATTATCTGATCCACCACATGCTTGCAGCATAATAACTATAAGCAGTAATAATGCCTTATAGAGTTGACACATCGGTTCCTTCATAACAATTCCTAAAGATAACACCTAAAGTTAAGACCTAAAGTTAAGACCTAAAGTAAACACCCAATAATAATTAATTTAATACTGTTATTTTCATTCAGTTTAATAGCAAAAGCTAACATAGTATTGCAATAAGAACACTATTTTATGCCTTCTAAATAAGCAAAAACGGTTTCAAATGCTTGTTCTTGATACTGCTTTAGCCCTGTATCTCGAAAATCGATATCAATTTGGCTTTTGGCTAATTCTTTTTTGATAAAGCTTCCCGCAAGAATTTCAACCTGTAATTCTTTGATCAACTGAATAGCTGCTTCAACTTTAAAACCTATAGGGCCGCCAGCAAACTTACCTTTTAGCGCTCTACCTCTAATAACGACATGAGTTACCTGGTAATCTTCCATTAATTTGGCAAAGGTAAACTGAAACTTCTGCACTTGCTCTGCATCCCCCGCATTATCTAAACTAACCTTTTGAACCCGTGTATGAGGAATATCATACAAATTATTCTCTTTTGACATAATACAAATTATGGCTTCATTACTTTTTATCTCTACACCGCATGCTTTCATGAAAAAATCTCTTTAAACTAAGTGAATACATTATATACTTAATCATTCTTTTTTTTCACAATTTTTATATTCGGAGACAGCATGACACAACGCGTTTATGTTTTAGCACAATTTCAGCCTAAAGCGGGCAAGGAACAAGCGCTTTTCGACACCTTAAAAGCACTAGAACCAGATTCTTATCGCGAACAAGGCTGTATTCAATACACGGTTACCAGACAAATAGCGCACGAAAGCGCAACAAACAATAAGCATACAATTGTTTTTAATGAAATTTGGGCAACCGCTGCAGATTGGACTGCGCATGGTCGTCGTCAACAAATACAACAATTTTTTGAAAATGAAGTCAGTAACCCGAATGGCTTAGTGGCTGATGTTATCGTAACAGCCTACAGTGATGAAGGCGTTAATTATGACGCGCCAGTTTATTAGTCACAAGCGACATGAATATGATAAAATCCCCTTCTGTTAACTTTTAAGTAACGTTTCAAGAGAATTACTATGCCATTATTAGACAGTTTTACCGTAGATCACACAATCATGAATGCCCCTGCGGTACGTGTAGCTAAGAAAATGAGTACACCAAGCGGTGATAATATTACCGTATTTGATTTACGTTTTTGTAAACCCAACATGGAAATCATTAGCGAAAAATCTATTCATACCCTTGAACATCTTTTCGCAGGGTTTATTCGTCAGCACCTTAACAGTGATAATATTGAGATTATTGATTTATCACCTATGGGCTGTCGTACGGGCTTTTATATGAGTGTGATTGGTACACCTACAGAACAACAAGTCGCTGACGCATGGCTTAAATCAATGCAAGATGTTTTAGAGGTTACCAGTCAAGATGAAATTCCTGAACTGAATTTACATCAATGTGGCACCGCAGTAATGCACTCATTAGAGCAAGCTAAAGAAACAGCTTCATTAGTTATTGAGCAAGGTGTTGGTATTAATTACAACGAAGATATTTTATTAAGCGAAGAGCAACTGAAGCAACTGGCACACTAAATATCATAATTGAATTAAAGCGCTAAGCTAAATAAGCATGTGTATTTTATTTTTTGCTATTAACCAACACCCCAAGTACCCAGTGGTCATTTGTGCTAATCGTGATGAATTTCATCAACGCCCTACACAAATGATGCATTGGTGGCCTGTTCATGAGACTCAAAGTCCTATGCTAGCAGGCAAAGACCTGCAAGCAGGTGGCACTTGGCTAGGTTTAAGTCAACAAGGACGATTTAGCGCATTAACTAATTTTCGTCAGCCACAACTTCTTGATAAAAATAAAAAATCTCGTGGTGATTTAGTACTGCAAGCTTTAGTTAAAACAGATCAAAAAATATCTGTTCAACTAAATGAATCCGCTCATCTGTATAACGGTTTTAATATCGTCTTTGGGCAACTCAATAAGTTAACTTGTTTTGACAGTGTTTCCCAAAAAACGCAGGTGTTAACCTCTGGCTTTCATAGCTTGTGCAACGGCGCTCTTGATGATGTTTGGCCCAAAATGGCTTTAGGACAACAGCAACTTACCAACACTATTAAACTTAGTGCCAATGCAGAAAATCCTCTCCCCATTAATGATTTATTTGCCATCATGCAAAACAACCAACAAGCACCAGTAGAAACCTTACCAAGTACAGGTTTACCATTAAACTGGGAACAAAAACTCAGTTCAATTTTTATTGTTTCGCCCGAATATGGCACGCGCACAACCAATATCATTATTCAGGATAACCATGGAAATATTACCGTGTATGACAGAAGTTATAATGTGGAAGGTAAATGCAGTCATGAACAAAGCTTTATGATCCCCCCCTCTATCAACCAAATTACATAGATCAAATTACTTACCCTAAATTTATTAATGATTTTGTCAAACAAATCCGTTTATCAAAAAGACTAAATTTTATTCAAAATAACCAAATATTAGTTTACCACCTTCATTAATCTTATAGGAAATCAAATAACACACTGAAAAACAATAATATTTTCAATGGCATCTTCTTTGCTATTATTTCTTTGTAACGAAAGCTCAAACCAATATTTTAAAAGGAAAGTAGTATGAATAACGATGACAACAAATTTACATCACAACAAGATCCTACCCAAAATGCTGATTCTGAAAATAAAACTCCCGTAGAAAATAATATTGAAAGCAGCGTTAAACCTAGCACTAAAAATAACGAGCAACAAGAAAACACTGTTCAGGATGAAACAAACACTCATAGTCAATCAACTAAAAGTGAATCAACACAACAGCAGTATACTGACAACAGTGAGGAGCTTAATGAGCCTATGTCTGATACAGATACTGAAAAAACTTGGCACAATAAAAATGTAATAAAACGTGGTATTGCTATGTTAGGTTACGGATTTGTCGCGGGTTTTGTTCGTTTAGGGATAACATTGATCGCTGTTTTTCAATTTTTTTCATTATTGCTGTCAGAAAAACCAAATTTGCCTTTGGTAAAATTCGGTCAAAATTTGAATACCTATCAATACCAAATTAATCAGTTCTTAACCGTTAATTCAGAAGTATACCCTTTTCCTTTTGCTGACTGGCCAGATTGTGGCGTAGAGGAATCTACACCTAAGTAGCTTAATATAATTGATATAATACTAAATTAACTCTTTAACAATTGCAGCAAGTAACAAAACAAAGACTAAAATCCAACTCGCCTTACTAAACTTTGCTTGCTGCTCCTCACTCATTGGTTTCCCAAATCGTTCTCCTAAAATAACCATTAACGCAACCACACCAAATACGCACGCAAGAATTATTAATAAAGTCATATTTTTCCCTGAAAAAATTTACAAATGCTAAAAATACATTAACATAGCATACAAGTTTGATTCTCCCCTTATTTATTGTACCCTATATGAAACATGCCGATGACTTTTATCAGAAACGTCGATTTATTATTGAGCTTGGCAAAGCCCTGCACAAGCTAGGCTCTACTGCCTATCGTTTAGAAGATAATTTACTTTCTATCGCGCATTTTTTAGATCTTCGTGCTTCTTTTATTATCACTCCTACCGCATTAACTTTTATTTTATCAGACGATGAAGACGATCAACAATATAACCACTTAATGCGAGTGACTCCAGGAGAGATAGATTTAGGCTCTTTAGCACGCATTGATGAATTGGTAGACGAATTAATCAATGGTGAAAGAACCTTAGAGGAAGCTATTGCACGGTTAAAAGAAGTCAATGCAAAGCCCCCGCCTTACGGCGCTTTTTTAACCTTTTTAGCTTTTGGTGCGTCGAGCGGTGCCTTTGCCATGTTAATGCATACCAGTTGGCATGATGTTTTTTGGTCAACCATTTTAGGTTTTATCGTCTTTATTTTTGTGGTCTGGGCAGAACATTCACGCCGTGTTACTGAAATGCTTGAGCCAATTGCCGCAATTACCACCTCAATGTTAGCTTCCTTTATTTCATTGTTTGACCCTAGCATCAACATCCCCATGGTTATTCTGTCTAGCATCATTGCATTTATCCCTGGACTGTCATTAACCGTAGGTTTATCTGAATTAGCAGCCCGCCATTTAATGTCAGGAACAGCGCGCATTATGGATAGTATCATGGTGCTTTTTAAAATTTACTTTGGCGCAGTCTTAGGCATGGCCTTTGGAAAACTCATTTGGGGTGACGTAAGCTTTGTACCTCCTGAAACTATGCCTATATGGACTTCATGGCTTGCAGTAACAACGTTAACTATTTCTTTAGTTATATTGTTCAAGGTACGCTTAAAAGATGCTCCTTGGGGTATGATTGCAGGCTATATATCATTTGGTGTTAGCATTTGGGCTAGCAGCTATTTAGGGGTTGCGTTAGGTGCCTTTGTCGGGGCCTTTGCGTTAGGTATTTACAGTAATTTATTCTCTCGTATTATGAATTTACCGTCATCCATCGTACGATTATTGGGTATGGTTGTGTTGGTTCCAGGAAGTAAAGTTTATATTGGACTAAACAGCTTGGTATCAGGACAACAAATGCTGGATGTTACCGATTTAGGCTCACAAACATTTTTAATTTTTATGTCGTTAGTTGCTGGTATTATATTTTCTAATGTTGCTCTGCCTCATAGAAAAACCCTTTAATGCTGATGACCTTTGAGACAATAATGAAAGAAATACCCGTGACCAAAGTAAACAATAAATCGTCAACTTATCACCATGGTGATTTACACGCTAGCTTGCTTGCAACAGCAACCGCCATGATTACAGAACAAGGCATAGAAGCCTTATCATTAAGAAAGCTTGCTGAGCGCATAGGTGTTTCTCGCACCGCAGCCTATCATCACTTTAAAGATAAAAATGATTTGCTTTGTGCCATTGCTGCACAGGGTTTTACTTCCTGGCAAAATGAAGCAGAGCAAATTTTCAATAATAATGAGTTAACTGATCAAGAAAAATACCGCGACTTTGTTCACTTTTATGTACAATTTGCCACCAAAAATGCGGCTATATATAAACTGATGTTTGGTAGTACATTATGGAAGCAATACAAAACGGAACGTAATAATGAGAAAAAAATTAACGTTAGCGGTACGTCAACTAGCTCACAAGCACTAATTGATGTGGCTTATCCTAGTTTTCAATATCAAGTAGAAATGACTCAAGCTTGGCAACAAAAAGGCATACTTCCCAAATCTCAAAACTCACTCAGGCTAGCACAAGTCACCTGGGCAACATTACACGGAATTGCACAACTTGTGATTGATGGAATTTATGGTGATGCAAGTCAAATTGATGAAATGTGCCAATGCGCTGTCGATCTATTTATCTCTAATAACAAGTAAAGTCCGGCATTCTACCCGATAAAATTAACTAATTACCCCATTCATCTTGTAAATATACTGTAAACAACATATAAACGTTTGGTTACATAAAAAATATAAATAGATGAGCCTTCAACTAGAATTTTATTAAAATTCTTCGTAACATTCATCATCCATGTTTTTCATAGCAACATATTTATCAAAAAACAAAGAATGATGTGTATGAATAATATATGTTAATTTACAAAAATGAGAGTGATTAAATGAAAACAATTATCGCAAGCGCTGTATGTTCGTCAATACTACTGCTTAGTGGCTGTAGTAACAGCGACGAATCAAATTCAACAGCGCAAAATAGTATTGCAACACCTCAAAAATCCATTCTAGCTTCTGGTATAGAGCAAACCAATATAGATAAAACTATTCGACCTCAAGATAATTTTTATCGTTATATTAATGGTGGTTGGATGAAAAAAAATAAGATTCCTGATGATAAAACCGCCATTGGTTCTTTTTATGATTTACGTGACAAAGCTGATGATGACGTAAAAGCTATTATTGAAGAGCTTGCCGCAAATGAACACTTAACAATGGGTTCAGACGAACAAAAAGTCGCTGACTTGTTCCGTTCATACATGGACACAGACGCACGAAATGCGCTTGGCACTGCACCTATCAAAGATATTTTCAATACAATTAATAACCTTAAAAACAAAGATGAATTAGCCTCTTTTTTTGGAAAATACTCATCTATTGGTATTAATAATCCACTTGCACTCTATGTCAATATAGATGAAAAAGACTCGTCAAGTTATGCTGCTTATATCTGGCAAAACGGTTTAAATTTACCAGATAGAGACTACTACTTTAATACAGATGAGCGTTTTGTAACGCTACGAGCTAACTACCTTACTCACATTGAAAAAATGTTAACGTTAGCAGGATTACCTAATGCAAAAGAGTCCGCTAAAAATATAATGGTATTAGAAACAAAGCTAGCTGACTCGCATTGGACACGTGTTGAAACCCGTGACAGTGAAAAAAGTTACAACAAAATAGCTATCAATAAATTAAATACGCTAACAAATAAATTTAACTGGCAAGCATTTTTAGCAGCAGAAGGCGTTACCAAGCAGCAAGATATTATTATTAATCAACCAAGCTTTATTAAAGGCTTTGGTAAAGTATTTGATGAGACATCATTAGCCACATGGCAACAATATCTAACTTTTAATACCTTAAGTGCTTTTTCAAATTACCTAACAACAGAAATCGACAATGAAGATTTTGATTTCTTTTCCAAGCAACTAAATGGCCTAAAAGAACAACGACCACAATGGAAGCGCGGCGTTCGTGTTGTGAATAGTAATTTAGGTGAAGTAATAGGTAAAGTGTACGTTGCTCGTCATTTTACACCAGCCGCTAAAGCACGCATGAGTGAATTAGTTGAAAATTTACGTAATGCCTACGGCTCAAGTATTGATAACTTAGAATGGATGTCAAAAGATACTAAGAAAGCAGCTCAAGTAAAATTAGCCGCTTTCACGCCTAAAATTGGTTACCCAGATCAATGGGAAGATTACTCTAAACTCTCAATTAGCGGTGATGACTTAGTTGGGAATATTATTCGCGCACGTAAAGTTGCTAGCGAGAAAGAACTATCTAAATTAGGTGGCCCAATTCGCAAATGGGAGTGGCACATGACACCACAAACCGTTAATGCTTATTATAACCCTCCTGCCAATGAAATAGTATTTCCAGCTGCTATTTTACAAGCACCATTCTTTAATATGAAGGCAGATGATGCAGTAAACTACGGTGGTATTGGGGCAGTAATTGGACACGAAATGGGTCATGGCTTTGATGATCAAGGCAGTAAGTACGATGCTGAGGGCAATTTACGCAATTGGTGGACAGAGCAAGATCTTAAAGAATTTTCTAAACGTACCAAAGCATTAGTTGACCAATATTCTGCCTATCAAGTATTTGATAATTTAAACATTAACGGTGAATTAACATTAGGTGAGAACATTGGTGATTTATCTGGTGTCACTATTGCCTACAAAGCCTATAAAGCTTCGTTAAATGGTAAAGAAGCACCGATCATTGATGGTTTAACAGGAGATCAACGATTTTTCATGGGTTTCGCACAAATTTGGCGTTCTAAAATTGTAGAAAAGTCAATGCGTAACCGTGTGGCTACTGACCCACATTCTCCAGGTGAATTCCGCGCTTTAGGGTCACTTTCAAACATGGATGAGTTCTATGAAGCATTTAATGTTAAAGAAGGTGATGCGATGTACATAGCACCAGAAAAACGTGTGAGTATTTGGTAAGATTTTTTATACCATCTATTTACCCTCTCCGTAAAAACACTAAAAGTAACGAGCTAACAAACTAGGCTCGTTACTTTTTACTTAAGGTTTTCAACCCATCACAATGCTTATCACAGCCAATCCTGATACTGCCTTACCATTATCAATAAAATATTAATAACTCATCTGTATAGTCTTTGAAATACTACCAATACCTCTTATACTCTTGTGCTATAAAAATTTTACGATAAAGCGAAGACATAAGACGATGACAGATAGCAACGAAGAAAAAAGTACTGATATCAAAAATACACAGCATAAAAAGCGCATGCAAGCAGTTAAAGAAAAAGTAGATCAACGTATTGATAATGCTAAAGAAGAACGTGGCATATTGATTGTCATTACGGGGAATGGTAAAGGTAAGTCAACCTCTGGTTTTGGCACTATTGCCCGTGCGGTAGGTCATGGCCTAAATACTGCGGTTGTGCAATTTATAAAGGGTACGTGGGCCTGTGGAGAACGAGCCTTACTTGAAAATGCTGGGGTAAGTTTTGATGTTATGGCTACAGGCTTTACTTGGAATACGCAAGATAAAGCTCTAGATATCGCCGCCGCACAAAAGGTATGGCAACGTGGTAAAGAGTTATTAAAAGACAACAATGTTGATGTAATTTTACTTGATGAGTTAACCTATATGGTTGCTTATAAATACATCGATTTAGATGAAGTACTTGAGGCGTTAAAAAATCGCCCTAAAAATCAACATGTAATAATCACTGGGCGAGGTTGTCATCGCGCTATTATTGATTTAGCTGATACAGTTAGTGAAGTACAATCTATCAAGCATGCTTTTGAGAACAATATAAAGGCACAAAAAGGAATAGACTGGTAAGTATTCACTTACCTCTTAAAGCTTGTTTAATAAGTGATTAATTGTTTTATTTGAGGATGTTCTGCTGACAAATAGTTAACATTTTTTCGTTGTATTGGCGCATAAAATTGACTTCTTTTTTACGCGCCATACGTTGCTCTTCAGACGTAATAACATCACCAGTCGTTGATGAATATTTTTTTCCACAAAGTGCAATGGCCGTTTTATAATCGCTAGATTTTACGCCTGGAATATTCATACTTCTTCCTGACGTAACCAATAACCTATAATCTTTACTTTCAATAGCTAACATTAATGCTTGATTCAAATCATCGGAATCGGCTGTTTCTATCATGGAAGGTTTTGTTTCCTTTTCATTAATCACCTCATCGGTTGAATTTACTATAGAAGAACACGCAGTATTAAGCAGAACTGATGATATTAAAATAATAGATTTCATAGATAAATAATTCCTTGCTGACAAAAAATGGCTTGACTATATCGCGTTAATGCTTGACTCACGCTAATAATTATTGCGCTCTACACCAATAACGCCAAGGCAAAACAGAAATAACGAATAATAGCCAAAACGCACTGCCCCCTGAAGATTCACCACTTGTTGGTTCTGTTGGTTCAGGCTCGGGTTCAGGCTCAGGCTCGGGTTCAGGCTTGGCTTCTACGTTTATAGTTACATCAAAAATCTCACTAGCCACGGAACCTTTGTTAGCAATAACAGGAACACTTAACTCACCAACAAAGTCACTGTTGGGGGTAATAGTTTCATCTAAAACAGTATAATTATCACCTGCTTGAATAGTAATTGAGTCAGCGGTTTCGCATGCATAAGTAAAGTGTGAAGTGTTTAATACAACACTCCCCCCTTGAACAAGCGAAAATGATTGCTGAGTAATAATAGCAACATCGCTAGATGCCAATGCTTTGTCTATAACAAAAACCCCTTCATTTGTTGAGTAAAAAACATTATCACTACACACGAGTTTTACTCTTGCATTGGCTGTATTGATTTCATCTCGGCAAAATGACCCCATATCAATATTGGTACTACCATTATTATCTACACCACTTACCAGTGTCACATCAAAATTTTCACCGTTATCTTTAGAAAGCAAAATATCAACCGATGAGCAATTAATAGGCGCAATATTTGTGCCTGCTACTTGCCAGCTGATTAGGTTACTATTGTTTGTCCATGTGTCACCCAGTAATGGAGTATTAAGTGCAAAAGCTTCTCCTGTATCGATAACAGTCAACTTAGTTTCATCGAAACTAACTCCACCTTTATCATCAAATACCATTAAGCGAAAATTTAATTCTCTGTTTGTAGTCGGTAATGATTCACCACTAGTACTTGTGCTATTCAGCACATCGGTTAATTGGGGAAAATAACGACTCACATTTTCACTCGGTAAAAACGCGCGAAACAAAGGTCTAGTGCCATCATCAATTTGCTCAAGCAGTGATGAACTTGCATTACCTAAATCAAATTGTTGCCAACTATAACTCAAGCTATCACTATCACTGTCCTGCGCGCTGCCAGATAACTTAAAAGGCGTTTGCGCGGGAATGGTATAATCTAATCCAGCATCAACAACAGGAGTATTATTTGATTCACCTGTCACAGCACCACACTCACTGCCACGCCCATTTTGTATGTTGTCACTTATTTGCTCTATAGATCTTGCATGAAAAAAAGCATCCGAATGTGGCTGTATATTTTGATCATCACAAATACCAGCATAAGACATAATTGTGGAGCCACTACCTACTTCATAAGCCGAATGGCTTACACGGTTACCTTCACAAGCGCCTGCAGAGCCATTAAACGTATGATTAGCACCAAACTGGTGTCCTATCTCATGAGCAACATAATCAATGTAAAATGAATCATTAATTGGATAAGGGTCGCCCGTTACGCCATCACCTTTATAAATTGAATCACAAACCCCACCAAGCACAGCTAAACCGCCACCATCGGTATTAACCACATGACCAATATCATAGCTTTCACTCCCAATAATGCCATCAATAACCGCTGTATTAAGTTCACCATCATCACTATCATTATTAAATGGGTCTGTATCGCTATTGGTAAAAATTAATAAATCACTGTTTTCTACTAACTCTAGCTTTATCGCCAAGTCATGCTGATATACCTCATTCAAACGATTAACCAAAGTCACTATTTCAGCCATGGCCGTATTAACTGTACCACCATTAAATTGGGTGTATTCTGCTGCTGCAGCTATCGCAATACGGTAGGTTTTGATTGTACTTTGAGATTCAATAGACTTGCTCGTTTTATTTGCTTTATTGATTTGTGAATTTTGCAATACAGCGATGCCAGATTCTATTTTTTTTGGGGGATGAAATTTGTGCGCTAATTGGGTTACCAAACGATTATCAACACCAGCGTAACTTTTATATTCATTTTTACGCGAATTAAAAACTCTTTTCTCTTTCGACGATTTCAGTACAGCTTGCTCTTTTACAAATACATTTTCAGGTTCTATAAATATACGCTCTCCACCATAATAAAACATACCATGAAAACCATTTGACGTAATATCAAAACGCCCCGTATTACTCGGGTTATCAAGGGCAGTACCTGAAAATGTTCTCGTGTTAGGATACTTTTTGGCAAGCCCATCAGCCATGATTTTCACAGGCGTTAATGTGAAATAAGTAACGTCTCCATTAGGTAAAGGTAACGCTACAACCATAGATTCAACATCACTAAGCAGTAAAGTACGTAAATCATCAATATTTGCAGTTAGTGTTGAAGCTTTACCACTTTGCTTGAAAAAATAATTCTTTTCATCATCTACAGCTTGCGCGAAAACGATATGAGGCATAACCATTTGCATCATGAGTATTAATACACTGTAAACCGTTAACTTATTCAATTGCTTCATATTATTCTCATCGGTAAATATCACTGCATTAAGCTTAACGGTAATGTAATAAAAAAACCACTGATAATGCAGTGGTTTTTTACTAATAGGCAAAGAATAGTGTTACTAGTTTAAAGGTAATTCTTGCGGTTTTGTTATTTCGTCAACTGTTGGCAATTTTTTCTTTTTACGACTGAATAACACTCGTAAATCCTCAATAATAACGTATAAGCTTGGTATAAAGATTAACGTTACAATAGTGGCAAAAAGTACACCAAACGATAATGACACAGCCATAGGAATAACAATTTGAGCTTGTGCACTCGTTTCAAAAAAGATGATAGGAACTAAGCCGATAAAAGTTGTTGCCGAGGTTAGCATGATCGCTCTAAAACGTTTTGTTCCCGCATGCATAACAGCATCTTTTAAACGTTCTCCTCGTTTTCTCGCATTATTAACATAGTCCACCATCACCAACGAATCATTTACAACAACCCCTGATGCTGCCAAAATTCCCATAATGGATAATGCGCTTAAATCCATTCCTAAAATAAAGTGACCAAATACAGCACCAATAACCCCAAAAGGAATAACGATCATAATCATTACCGCTTGTGAATACGACCGCAATGGAATAGCAAGTAAAGAAAAAATGACCATTAAAGAAATTACAAAATCTCTAAGTTGATTATCAGCACTGTCCATTTCTTCTTGAATACTGCCAGACACTTCACTCTGAACATGCGGGTATTGTTTTAGTAGGTTTGGAATAAAGTTGTCTCTAATATCTTTTGCAACTTCAAAGGGTTCTACTTGCTCTGCATCAACACTTGCCCACACATTAATCGTACGATTGCCATTTTCACGACGAATACGCGTAACACCATCAGTTAATGAAATATCGGCCAGTTCAGACAACGGAAGTTCTGCCCCATTCGGGGCTTGTATCATCACATCATCAACATGCCCTATACTACTGCGCTGTTCAAGCGGATAACGTACCATCACCTTGATTTCTTCACTGTCTCGTAATATACGTTGTGCTTCTAAACCATAAAAACTATAACTTACTTGCGATGCGACTTCTGCTAATGTTAAACCCATGCTGTAAGCCAAAGGCTTTAATTCAAGCTGTACTTCTTTCGCGCTAGTTTGACGTGAATCATTAACATCACCTACCCCTTTCAGCGAGTTTAGTTTAGCTTTAAGTTGTTTTGCAGCCGCTAATAACTGAGCATCATCAGTGCTTTCTAATTTAAAGGCAACATCGCCATCATCACGGCCACCGCCAAATAAATTATCATCAATCGCTAATGATTTAACTCCTGGATAACTGGGGATCGCTTTACGCCATAAATCAGCCAATTCAAATGTATTAATTGGTCTTTCTTTCGGTATCACTAATTTAACCATCACGTTACCACTGGTACGGCTACGTAAATCAACTTGCATATCCGCAATCATAGAACGACCATATTGCGCTTCTACTTCCTTGTCTACCTTGTATAAAATACGTTCAATATTTAACAAGGTTTTTAATGTCGCTTTTTCAGAGGCATCAACGTTCATGTCAATAGTAACACGAGGAAAATCGTGAGGGATTTTAGGTTGCCCGATAAACCGAACAAAACCACCACTATATAAGCCGGCACTTAAAAGCATTAAGCTTATAAAAAACATTAATACGCCATAACGGTATTCAATACACACTGATAATGCTGGTCTGTATGTATTATCAATAAAGCCTTTTAGCTTAATGTCTACCCAACGACGAATTCTATCCAATGGGTTTTTAGGGTTAAACTCTTTAACTTTCATTTTAACTAAATGTGCAGGTAAAATCAGTTTAGATTCTATTAATGAGAAGATAAGACAAAGTACTACCACGGCACCAATAGCCTTACCAAAAGCGGATGACGGCCCTTCTCCAAAAAGAAAAGGCACAAAAACCGCAATTGTCGTTAACACACCAAACGTTGCAGGCATGGCAACACGCTTTACACCACGAATAACATTCTCAGTAGAGTGTCCGTGCTCTTCTATTTCATCGTGAGCACTTTCCCCCATCACAATAGCATCATCAACCACAATACCCAGCACCAAAATAAAAGCAAACAAGCTAATAATATTGATGGTAACGTTGATAAACTCCATTGGCATAACTAACAAAGTACCCAAGAAGCAAACAGGCAAGCCCATCATTACCCAAAATGCCAAACGAACACGTAAAAACAACGCTAGCATTAAAAATACCAATACAGCACCACTTTGCATGTTGTCTAACATCATGTTTAAGCGACCTTTTAGGTAGTAGGTCATATCTACCCATGTTTCTAACTTAACACCATGAGGTAATAGTTCAGATTTTTCTTCAACATAAGCATTTATAACATCAGCAACATCAGTAATGCTTTGATTATCAGCAGCACCAATAAAAAGAGTTACAGAATTTTTTCCATTAAATTTAGAGTATTGCAACCCTTCCTCAAATCCATCAATAATAGTTGCTACATCGCCTAGTAATATTTTACTACCATCAGCCAGTGTAATAAGAGGAATTTGTTCAAATTCATGACCCCGGTACGCTTGGTTTTCAACTCGAAGGTTGATATAGCCATTTTCAGCTCGAATTTGTCCTGCTGACATATTACGTGAAGAATTACGCACTGCATTAGCGACATCTCTAAAGCTTAATCCATATTCCCTGAGTTTATCTTTACTCACTTCAACAGAAATTTCATAACCTAAACCACTGTAAAATTCTGAGATATTAATTTTAGGTAATTGTTGAATTTCATGATGGATTTTACGACCTAACTCTTTTAATTCACTATTGGTTAAGTCACCATACAAACTGATATACATAACTTCTTGACGAAATTTTTCGCGTTCTACCTTGATCCGTTCCATCCCATCAGGAAAACTTGAAATTGAATCAATGGCTGATTTAACTTCTTCTAATACTACTTGGGGATCATAATCAAGCTCTACTTCAAACCAACCATTTGAGTAATTTCTATTTGAGTAAGTAATCACACGCTTAAGACCTTGCACTGTTTTCAATGCTTCTTCAATCTTGATGGTAATACCTTCCTCAACTTCCTGAGGTGCTGCTCCAGGATATGGAGCCGCATACGAAATCCAATTAATTTTCACTTGTGGGAACATTTGCTTGTCAATAGTTTGCATAGTGAGAAAACCACCTAGCAAAATAAATACCATCAATAAATTAGCCGCAATGGTATTACGGGCAAACCAAGCAATAATGCCTACATTGGTATCAATGGTTTCATCCACTTTTTTGAGATTAACGGCTTTATCTTTACTATTTTTTTCAGAAAGCGAACTCATATTTACTCACCCTTATTCTTAATGCTAACAACTTGAGTATCTACCTCTTCATGTACGCTTTTCTCTTCAAGGTCGTCTTCATCTAATTGATCACTAGCCAATGTTAACTTCATCCCTGCAACAGGATAATCTAACGCAGAAACAATGAGTTTATCCCCATCAATTAAACCATCAGAAACAATAACATTACCTCCCTGTTCGCGAAGAATATGGATTTTAGCGTAATGTAACTTTGACTCATTATTTAAAATAGCTACGCTATTATTGACTACTAAATAACGAGGAACAACAGTAGCGTTATCTACTTCAACACCGAGTATTTTAGCTTGAACATAAGAACCAAATCGTAGTGGTAATTCATTTTCACGAGTATTTTGTTGTAAAAGATACGGGTCTTGAATTTCTGCCACTAAATAACTCATTCGGCTATTACTATCAATAACGCCTTCACTTCTGGCTATTTCTGCCTGCCATTGAATTTCCTGACCTGAATATGTCCCTATTAACTTAACTTTTGCTTGCTCGCCTTGAGCCACTAAAAATTGTAATTGATTATCTGCAACAGGTAATCGTACTTCGGCAATATCAGTACCAAGTAACATACCAATTTCACTCCCCACACCCACAAACGAACCAAGACCTATTTCTCGGCTATTAATCATGGCATCGTATGGAGCTCTTATTTCAGTACGTTGTAAGTTACGCTCTGCACGTAAAATAGCTGCTTGGGCAGACTTTACCCTAGCCAATTCTTGAGCAAGCTGGGGTTTGCGTAAACTTAATTCTGTTGGCGAAGTATCGGTTATTTGTTTCCATTCCCTTTCGGCAACCTTACCTTGAGCAACTTCTTTCTCTAAAGCTGCTCTTGCTGAAGCCATATCCGCTTGAGCATCAATTAATGCTGCGTGGTAGTCATTGGGGTCAATGCGCGCTAACAGTTGATCTTTTTTTATTAAGCCTCCTCGCACAAAAGCATCACTGAGTTCGACAATTTCACCGCTAACTTGCGCAACAATAGTGGTTTCATATTTTGGTTTAACCACACCGTAAGAGCTGACTTCAAGTGTCATTGGCGCAACAGAAATATCTTCAACGGCAACAATAGGTGTTTTATCTACAGCATCTTTTTCTTCTGGCGGTTTTTTCATACTAGAAAAGCCTACAAATGCGATTGCTCCAATTGCTAAAATGGCGATAGGTATAATTATTTGTTTTTTACGGGCCACTGTTTTATCCCTTCTAAAATCTATATTTATTATTAAGCAGACAATTGATAAAAATTATCTGATGGTATGAATAAATCATAGCGAATATATCGCCACGAAATAATATAAAGTTGTAACTGTCTATTACAAAAAGTGCGCCTATTTGTAAAAATGTTATAAATAAGCACAAAAAATATTAAAATATTAACTAATATCAATTAGATACGCAGTTTAATTTTAAATGAGATTTTTATGAATAAGTATCATAAACTGAACATCTAAATAACTAGTTAGTTAAATACACCATTTATTGAACTTTTTATAAATAATTCTTGGCAAATTAACCACTCTCTAATTTAAAGGCCATTAATACGCTTTTTATAACACTCACTAGGAACGACAATGCTCAATAGAATTACCGATTTTTTAAATAACTTGCTCCATACTGAAAATACACAAACTGAAAACACAATTTCCATCGAAATCGCTTGTGCTGTTTTACTGTGTGAAGTGATGCGCGCTGATCATGTTTTTACCGAAAATGAACAAGATAAACTCAGTGCTATTTTAACAAAGCAATTTAACTTAACTGAGCAAGAAGTAACGACCACTTTAGAGCAAGCTTTTCAATTAAGTGAAAATGCTAACGATTTTTATCAATTTACGTCAAAGTTGAACCAACACTACACCTTAGACGACAGGATTAACATTGTCACGTTATTATGGCAAGTGGCCTACGCTGATGGTGAGTTAGCCAGTATTGAAGAGCATATTATTCGTAAAATTGCTGACTTATTGCATTTAAGACACAGTGAATATATAGCCACTAAAATTGCTGCAGAACAATTTGCTAAATAATTAGTGAAGCGTATTAGAATCGGGTAAACTAGCACCCGAATTAATTCTCCATAAAATGGCATCACCAATGAAAAACTCAAGCGAACAATCAGCTAACCTTTCCCGCGCACAAATAGGAAAAAATAACACGCTCAATGTTGTTGCGGTAACAGATAATGGTGTTTACCTTGATGGCGATGATTTAGGTGAAATTTTATTACCAAAACGCTATGTTCCTGTTGATTGTAATGTTGGCGCAAGCATTGACGTTTTTCTTTATACTGATTCAGCCGACAGACTTGTTGCAACAACAGAAAAAGCATTGGGGCAAGTAGGCGAATTTGTTTCTTTGAAAGTAGTACAAGTAAATAAAATGGGAGCCTTTTTAGACTGGGGCTTACCTAAAGATTTATTGGTACCGTACAACCAACAACACTCTGAAATGGAAGTTGGTAAGTATTATTTAGTGCGCATTTTTCTTGATCAAATAACCAACCGTGTTGCCGCGTCTAGTAAGCTAGATAAATTTATTGATATTTGGCCAGCCGAATACCAACAAGGTGATAAAGTGAAATTAATTATTGGTGGTAAAACTGACTTAGGTTTTAAAGCCATAGTCAACGATTTGCACTGGGGCTTATTATACGACAATGAAATTTTTCAACCGTTACGCATTGGCAAAAAAATTGATGGTTATATTAAACAAGTAAGAGAAGACGGACGCTTGGATCTTATTTTAACCCGTGGCAGTAAAAATAAAGTTAATGACTTTGCCGATAAACTATTGGATGCTTTACAAAAAAATAATGGCTTTTTACCACTACACGACAAAAGCGCACCAGAGCTTATTCAAAGAACTTTAGGGGTGAGTAAAAAAACCTTTAAAGCGACCGTGGGTAATTTATTCAAGAAAGGGAAACTGAACATAGAAAAAAATGGCATTAGATTAAAGTAATTATTATTAGCAAAATATGTAATATTTGTTTTTGATCAAACAATCATTAGTTTATGAGGACTCCTCCTATATTTAACCGACAAATGCGACAATTTGTCACTTCTGCTACATTTTTATCCTGCTAAAGTTGCGCCACTTTTAATAACAATAAAACCATCTTTAAAATGCAAAGACTTAATCGATATTCCCTAACAACTAGCTTATTAGTTTGCGGTTTAGCTCTACCTACAATAGCGGCTACTAACAATAGTAACACTCAAGCCTCTAGCGAGGTTATCAATGAAACCGCTAAAATTAACAGCACTAATACAACCAAGACCAAAGACACTGAGGTTTTACGCATTTGGGGCAAAAGCCTTAAAGCTGATGAACCAGGTTATACCAGCCCTGAAAGTTTACTGTTACCGTCAGATATGCAGGCAATTAATGCGGTAACTACCGAAGATTTAGTTAAATATGAACCTAGTTTAGTAATCAGACGTCGTTTTATAGGTGATGCAAACGGTACTATGGGTATACGCAGCGCTAACATGTTTCAAACCGCGCGTTCTATGGTATTTGCTGATGGTGTACCGCTTCACTATAACTTACAAACACGTTGGTCTGGCGCGCCACGTTGGACAATGGTTTCAGCAAGTGAAATAGCACAAGTAAGTGTGCTATATGGTCCTTTTTCTGCTCAATATGGCGGAAATGCAATGGGCGGTGTTATCAATATTGAAACAGCAATCCCACAAGAACGTGAGTTTAATGCAGACATAAGTACCTTTGTGCAACAAGCACAAGCTTATGATTTTGATAAAGACGTTAGTGGCTATAAAGGCTTTGTTTCATTTGGTGATAAAATTGATAACTTAAGTTATTACCTGTCGTTTAACCATTTAGATAACGACGCGCAACCACAAACTTACAAAAGTGCCAGCGCAACCCCCTCAAGCAGTTCTGACACTGCAACAGGCGGTTCTGCTGGGCCAGATGCACGCAACCGTGATGTTTATTGGTATGGTGATACGGGGGTGGTTAACAGCCAAACCGATAATTATAAAATAAAGCTAGGTTACGATGCGAATAACTGGCAAGCATTATTAAACGTGGCCTACGAAGATCGCAGTAGTGAGAATACTGGAGATACCCATCTTCGTGATACAAACGGTAATAAGTTATGGAGTGCAAAGAACGCCGTTATCAATGGCACTACCTTTTCCTTTAACTCTGCTAGGTTAAATAAAAGCCGTTTGCTACGAGAAAGCTTATCCGTAGGTTTACGTTTAAAAGCAGACATTACAGAAAAAATAGCCCTTGAAGCAAATATAAACCAATTTGATATTCTTAAAGACGAAACACGTTCATCTGCACTTAATCCTAACGACCCAGCTTTTACAGGGAATGGTAAAATCACAGATTATGATAATTCAGGTTGGACAACTGGCGACTTAGCAATGACAGTGTCAGATATTATGATCCCAAGATTAAATTTAATTACTGGCGTACGTCACGAAAATTATGAGTTAAATCTTGATGTTTTTAATACTGACGATTACTTGCATGGCGCTAAGCAAGATTATAGCAGTAGCTTTGGTGGCAAAACCGAGCTTAATGCTGCATTTGCACAGTTAAACTGGAGTGACAATGCCCATTGGGATATGACCTTTGGTTTACGCTATGAACAGTTTGAAAGCAGCGACGGTTATTATAGTAACATAAATCCAGAAACGAATTCGTTTGACTTAGTGCAAGCGCCCAGTGTTGAATACGACAAAACATCACCTAAATTCACCTTAGGATACTATCCAAGTGACAAGTGGTTAATTCGCTACTCCGTTGCTAAAGCCTATCGTTTTCCAATTGTTGAAGAATTATTTCGCCAATATCAAGCCTATAACAGTATTAACGAGTCTAATCCTAATTTAGCGCCCGAAAATGGCTTTCATCAAAATTTAATGTTTAACCGTGAATTAACTGCTGGTTATGTACGTATCAACTTATTTTATGACCAAATCAAAGATGCCATTGAATCACAAAGTACAACGATTGTTGGTGGTATAAATGACGGTACAAGTTTAAGTACTTTTGTTCCTCTAGATAAAACAGAAACCAAAGGGGCTGAGTTTATTTTAAATCAAACTGATGTGTTAATTGACGGCTTCGATTTACGATTCAATATAACATACACCCATGCTCGTATCACCCAAAACAAAGCTAACCCAGAATGGGAAGGTAATGTTTATCCTCGTATGCCTAAATGGCGAGCTAATATATTATCAACCTATGCGCTTACTGAAGATTGGAATATTAGTTTAAATGCGCAATACGCAAGCGATGTTTATTCGCGTTTGCAAAATGACGATACTATTGATAATGTTTATGGCGCAGCAGACAGCTATTTATTATTTGGTTTGAAAAGCCAATACATCATTAACGAGCATTTGAAAGCCAGCATTGGTATTGACAATATAACAAACGAGCTAACTTATGTTGCTCACCCATGGCCGCGTCGTACTGCCTATTTAAACATATCGTATCAAATGTAATAAAATAACTATTAAACAATATCACTACTCAGTTCACTACTTTTTGTTCAAGTTAAAGCAATCATAAAAAAGTTTGAACTGAGTTTTAGCTAGCTTGTTAAGAACGACCTTTGCATAATATTTTGAGAAGATAAAAAGTCGTTTTTTTCATATCACTAAAATAGTAATGAGATCCCATTAAAAGCACGTCAACATATTTGTTTCACATAAATATTTAACGACTGAGCAACATAACGAAGAAAACAAATTGGCTGACTATAATAACTTTTTAAGGCACTGATATTTTAATAATTGCGTCAACTCGAATAAACTCTATTGTTTTCTTAGTTTGTATTTTTAACCAGCTATCTGAAATATTTACAACTTCACCTTTAACTACATTACTGAAATCGGTTGTACCCAATGCAATTACCACACTCTTTCCTTGAACTTCTCTAAGCATAATTAACCCCTATTATTTGGTAGATGATTATCATCGAATATTGATTTCCGCATAAACGGAATTCATGTTCGATATTGAAAAGTATAAAACATCAATTAAAGCACTCGGCATTGATTTAGCCAAATTAGTTTTGAGTACTCATAGAGTAAAACCAACTGTTATTTTTTCTTTTAAGTGGCTTATACTTCGTTTTCAATTTTCACTTGCCTCATATACAAAAAAAGAGGAAAACCAAACGAAACGCCAACAGTTAACGTTGCGACGATAGGAAGCCATAATTTTTTTATATTTAGACGCTGCCCCTCGATAAAGATAAATGCCAATAAAACAACCGCAGAAACAATTACATCCAAGCCAAAGAAACCACCAATTTGTGTAGAAAATAATTCTTGGAACAAAAGTGGTATGTTTAATCCATTGCTAATAAGCCAAGGAGCAAGCTGAGATAAAGGTAACAATAGCCCCAAAACACATAATATTAAGAAGCTTATTTTAAGGCTCATTATTCAATTTTTCAGCTAGAGATATAACGAGCTTTTAGAGTAACTCGTTTTTTATATAATTTTTAATCAAAACACTCTAACTGAATTATTTTCTTTTAACAATCAAAAAATGCATGGTTCTCTCATAACAACATATTTATCGTAGTATATTGAATAATAAAATAATTTTTAAATTACCCACAGAGACGTTATACCATTTTGATTAAATTTGTGATCTAATTGATTTTATTTTTCATACCTAATATCACAACTTATGAGTCCCTTTGATCACATCGA